>DATDQA010000054.1:0-8443 GCA_035292505.1 Saprospiraceae bacterium
GATAACAACGTTACCAGCATTGGAGGGTGGGAAGGATGGACGGATATTTCGGATGCCCGGTTTAAGACGAACATAAAGGAAACAGTACCGGGTCTGGATTTTATTCTTACCCTTCGTCCTGTTACCTATAATATGGATCCAGAGGCTATTGCATCATTTCTGAAAACACCCGATCATTTGCGAAACCATGAGAGCGAAACAGAAAAAGCCAATACATTACAAACAGGCTTTATCGCTCAGGAGGTAGAGGCAGCAGCAAATTATTTAGGCTACAGCTTTAGCGGAATCGATGCTCCCAAAAACGAAAATGATTATTATGGTTTACGTTATGCGGAATTTGTCGTGCCACTTGTAAAGGCAGTACAGGAACTCGTCGACCGGATAGGTGGACAACAGACACAAATCGAAGTGCTAAAAAGAGAAAATGAGGAATTACGTGCGGGCAATGATCAACGATTGAATGACCAACAGCAGCAAATACATGCGCTTCAATCTGTCGTTCAGGAACTCAAAGCCGTACTACCAAAGCTGAATAACTAATGCTTCGATTTTCCTCACTCGCAATCTCGTCCATCCGCTCAGCAACCATGCTTCTGCTCCATTTCAACTTATCTTTCGGCACAGATGTGGAAAAAGAGGGATCGTTTCATTATCAGGAACAGAGTAATGACTCATTCTCACGCATCGCACTGACACAATTGTGATAGCTTTATACTCATCAATAACTCTCAATTGATTCAGCGCATCCATCTTATTACGGCTCTACTGCTCCTTGCTCATTTACTCTGCAATAGAGGCTTTGGACAATTGCCTGATTACCATATTCAGCTTTTTGATGAAAGTCACGGGGTGCGTACGGACATGGATCGAGTAATCAAAGACCATCATGGGTTTGTCTGGCTGATGTATCATGACAGGGTGCAGCGATTTGATGGCAAACATGTAGACGAATTTTTTGTTGGCGATGGGCTTAATTCCATTTTCTGTGATCAGAACGGTAAGGTTTGGCTGACTTCCATAAATCATGTGTATAGATTTCAAAATGATAAGGAAGGCTTCACGCGAATAAACGTCCATAGCGCGGAAAAACTTACTCTGGGTAATGTGTTTCAACTTCCTGGTAAAGAAGTATGGGTGCTTGCAAACCTGGGCTTCTATGCCTATGATCAAAAGAAGTCTGAATTTTTGCCTGTGACCGACGAAGGGTATAAAACAAAAACCCCTGTCAATACGCGCACACATAGTTTCAAACTTTTTGAGAATACATTCTTTTATAGTAGTAAAGACACGATATGGTCCCACGATGTGGTGACAGGAAATAAATTGCATTTCCCGTTTAGGAACTTATCTGGATTGTATGCAATGAATAAATTTCAGTTGATTGTAAGTTCCTGGGAAAGCCATACGTATTTGTATGATTATCAAAAACAAACTATCGAAAGAATTATTCCGCATAAATTTTTGAAGAATATTGAAGATGATTTCCTGGTTGTCAATTCTGCATTGAACCTGGATGAACAACGGCATTTATTGGCCACAACTAAAGGATTGCTCGAGTTCAATTCCGCTTCCGGAGAATTCGCCTTGAAAAAATTATTTTTTAAAGGGCAACCTATCGCCAATGCAGCCGGGATAACGGATCTGCATCTGGATGACCAACAGAAAGTTTGGGCTTGTTCGGAATATACCCTGATGACGTTCGATCCGCTTGGAGCTGTGATTGGTTTGATCCGGAGTACAGAAACAGATCCTACTAAATCTTTCAGTAACCAAATCAGGGCTATTGCGGCAGATGAAAATGAGAATTTATGGTTGGCGTCGTATAATGGGATTATATTCTGGGATCTGCAAAAGAATAGGTTTCAACCATTTTATGCTGTCGAGGGAGCTACAGATAGAATGAATCATCCCTCCATCAGGGGTATTGAATATGACGGTAAAAATGTCATCATCGGTCAAACAAACAAGGGTATCTGGTTGTATCATCCGGTCAAAAAAAAATATCGCAGACCGGTTTATGAAGCAGGTGAACCAGGGGAATCCACCAGGAGAAAATTAGAGTCAGATTTTATTGACCAGATATATAAGCTGCACAATGGTAATCATATTATTGCCGGCAGGGATGCGGGATATGTCATGGAGGCAGGAACTTACCGCATCAGGCAGATTGACTTTCCGGGTAGTAAGGAAAATCTCAACTTTTGTTACGAAGATCGTTTCAGACAGGTATGGCTGAGTACCTATGAAGGATTGTACTGTCTTGATTCAAACCTGGTGTATAAATTCGATATCAAGGAAGGACTTGGAGCAGGTACAATGCTTTGCCTCTATCAATGGGATGACAATGAATATATCCTGGGTGCTCAGGGATTATTCCGGATCCGAATCATGAATGATGAAATTCAGACAAGCACACTTGATCACTTTTTTGATCAAACCTATATCCGTTCTATTTTCAGGGATAAAGAGAATCGTCTTTGGTTAGGTTCAGATGAAGGGTTATTTCTGTTCGATAGAAAAAACGGCTATGTTGAATTATTTGATCGGTTTGATAACGTACAGGGAGATATCTTTTACCCGAATTGTCACTACCTGAAGAGCGATGGCGTTTTGTTTATGGGAGGAACAAATGGCATCAATTATTTTCAGCCGGATCACATGCAAATCAGGAAAGACAGCCTTCAGGTTTCTCTGATGAAAGTAACTGTCAACGAGAATGATACAAGCTATTACTATCGTGAAGCTCTACAGTCACTCAAGCCTTCTCAAAATTCCATTGAGATTGAATATATCGCACCGTTTTATGGTAACACCAATCGACTTCAGTACAGGTACCAGCTTAGAGGTTTAAACACAGAATGGGAAAATGTTGGTAACAATAGTACGATCAGGTTTACATCGCTTCCGCCGGGTAATTATCTTTTTAGAGTGGCAGCGAGTATAAATGGTATCGATTGGTTTGAAAGTGAAGAATCCTTACCCTTCAATATCGCTTATCCTTTCTGGCGAAAATGGTGGTTTGTTTTGTGCTGTATGCTGGTGTTAGCCGGATTGATATTTTATTTCGTGAGGAAAAGAGTAAGAGTCATTCAGGAAAAGGAAAAAATAAAAAGAGACTATGAAAGACGGATCGCTGAAGTAGAAATGCATGCCTTGCGCGCCCAAATGAACCCGCATTTTATGTTCAACAGCCTGAATTCGATCAATAATTTTATTCTCAAGAATGACCCGGACAATGCATCAGGATACCTGACTAAATTTTCAAGATTGATGCGTTTAATCCTGGACAATTCAAGGAGCGAATGGGTTTTACTGGAAAATGAATTGAAAGCACTGGAGCTCTATATTGAATTGGAGGTGGTCCGGTTTGATCATGTTTTTGAATACGAGATCGATGTTGCTCCGGATATTAGCCTTGGCACGACTTCTATTCCCCCAATGCTCATCCAACCTTATGTGGAGAATGCGATCTGGCATGGATTGCTTCATCTAAAGCAACCGGGAGGAAAACTATGTATCCGGCTATGGCGTGCGGAAGGCCAACTCCACATCAGCATTGAAGACAATGGTGTAGGTCGTGAAGAAGCCAGGAGACTAAAAAGTAAGTCCGCTACAAAACAAAAGTCACATGGCATGAAAATCACCGCTGAAAGAATTGAAATTGTCAACCGCGTTTATAACGTGAACGCAAGTGTTGAAATCAAAGATCTTCCAGGAGAGAATGGAAGTGTCGGTGGCACGAGAGTATCTTTAACCTTACAAGATAAAATATATGACAGCCATCATCGTGGATGACGAAAAACACTGTCGCGAAGTGTTAGAGCATTTGCTGAGGAAGCATTGTCACGATGTGACACTTCTGGCTAACTGTAGAGATGGAGCAGAAGCCTTAGAAGTCTTGCAAAAAGTGTCTCCGGATATCCTGTTCCTGGATATTGAAATGCCGGGTATGAATGGTTTCGAATTACTGGAAAAACATTCTCAGGCGGATTTTGAAGTCATTTTCACGACCGCCTACAACGAATATGCCATCAAAGCCATCAAGCACAGCGCACTCGATTATTTATTGAAGCCCATTGACAAAGAAGAATTAAAAGTAGCAGTCGAACGAGCCAGGGAACGAAAGTCATTTGAGCCATCCAGGCGAATCAATGATCTTTTAGAAGGATTACAGATCAAAAAACCATCCAGGCGTTTTGCAGCATCAACAATGGAAGGGCTCATCATGGTCAATGCGGAGGACATCCTTTACTGTGAGAGTGATAGCGCTTATTGCAAACTGTTTTTTACCGATGGAAAATCCTTACTGTTATCAAAAACGCTGAAAGATGTCGAAGAGGCTCTGCCCCACGATGCATTCTGTCGTATTCATCACAGTTACCTCATCAATCTCAACTATGTTCGGAAATACATCAAAGGAGAGGGTGGGGAAGTGATCATGAACAATGGCGCAAACCTGCCGGTATCCAGAACGCGGAAGCAGGATTTTTTGAAGTTGTTGGAGAAGATTTAGCACCTTCTGACTCCCAACCTCCCAGAGAGAAATAATGAATGCCCCCATTTCAGGGAGTGGGGACATGATGCCCCAAGCTCCCGCTATTTACTTACCCATTCCCACAGTTTACTCATCGTGATTTTTATTCCTCATTCTACCGGAAGAAATTCACAGGATAATTCGCTGGCTATGAAGAAGATAACTCCAGTCCTTCTCCTCATTTGTGCATTTGTACATTTTCATATTTTCACATTTGCTCAAAACGTGGGCATTGGCACTGCAACTCCGGCAGTCAAGTTGCATATCAAAGGATCAGCAGATGCTTCTCAACTCATCATTGATGCCAATAGCACGCAAAGCAACACCAACCCTCTCATAAAACTCCGAAACAGCAGTGCTATCGACCTGCTCTGGATTAATTCGGATGACACTTCAAATGTATTTGTTGGGTTAAAAGCAGGAAGGGATAATAATGCAGTTGGCGGAGGACAATTCAACACTTTTATGGGAAGCCGTGCAGGGTATTCCAACAACACAGGAAGCGCAAATACCGTCAACGGATTTGCGGCACTTCGTTACAACACTACGGGAACCTATAATACCGCCAACGGAGTGAATGCGCTTTATGTCAACATCAACGGTGACAATAACACCGCCAACGGATCTTCTGCGCTTTTTTCTAATGTAGCCGGAGACAATGCAACTGCGATTGGGTACAATGCAATGTATTATACCAACAACACCGCAACTACATTCACGAACTATAACGTGGCTGTGGGATTTGAAGCCTTGAGAGGTTCTGTCAATGCTTCGGCAAATACTGGAAATTATAATGCGGCTCTGGGCTATCAAACACTCAGGAGCAATACGACTGGAAACAACAACACCGCCAACGGAAATGAGGCGCTTTATTCCAATACCACAGGGAACTCCAATACCGCCAACGGAGATGAGGCACTTTATTCCAACACCACAGGAGGAAACAATACCGCCAACGGAGTTTCTGCGCTTTCTTCCAACGCCACAGGAGGCGGTAATATCGCCAACGGACGGTCTGCGCTATATTCCAATGTAGCAGGAAGCAATGCCACCGCTGTTGGTTATAATGCCATGTTTTATGCCAACAACACCGCAACTCCATTCCTTAATTATAATGTGGCTGTTGGCTTTGAGGCATTAAGGGGCTCTATACTTGCTGCCAATAATACCGGCAATTTCAATACCGCTCTCGGTTATCAAACATTATGGAGCAATACCACAGGAGACGGCAATAGTGCCGCCGGATATGATGCGCTTTTCAACAACACCACGGGAAGCTACAATATCGCCAACGGACGGTCTGCGCTTATTGCCAACACCGTAGGTGACTTCAATACCGCCACGGGGTATAATGCCCTATTTTCCAATGTAGCAGGAAGCGAGGCAACTGCGATTGGTTATAATGCCATGCGCAATGCCAACAACATGGCAACTCCATTTAATAATCATTGTGTTGCCGTCGGCTTTGAGGCGTTAAAAGGCTCCGCTATAGCTTCTGAAAATACCGGCAATTATAATACGGCTCTTGGCTATCAAACACTTTGGAGCAATACAAACGGAGAACAGAATACCGCCACAGGAGAGCAAGCGCTTAATTCCAACACAATCGGAAACACAAATACCGCCAACGGATACCGGGCATTACATTCCAACACTACAGGATACTCAAATACGGCCGTAGGAGCCAATGCTCTTATCTCAAACACCACAGGAGAAGATAATACGGCTATCGGATTTAATGCGCTCCATCACAATGTAGCGGGAGATAACTCAACTGCTGTTGGTTTTTATGCCATGCATTATGCGAACAACAGCGCAACATCGTTTTCCGGCGACAATGTAGCATTGGGATACTACGCACTGCGCGGCTCCTCAAATCCTGTTGACAATACCGGCCATTCCAATACTGCTCTTGGTACTCAAACAATGTGGGTCAATACCACAGGCACCTATAATACTGCGAGCGGAAGTCATGCGCTTTCTTCGAACACCGCAGGAGACAATAATACTGCCACCGGAGCCCTGGCTCTTGATAACAACACATCAGGTCACTCCAATACGGCCACCGGATATGGTGCACTTGCTACGAATACCACAGGAGATCAGAACTCTGCTTTTGGAAGGAGCGCTTATTTTGACCTGACGAATTTGAATAATACTACCGCGATAGGGTATGCAGCAGGCGGAATTGTTGATGCCAGCAACCGTATAGAAATCGGTAACACCAGTGTCAGTAATATTGCCGGGCAGGTTGGCTTTAGTACCTACAGTGATGCAAGAATAAAAGACAACGTTACGGCGAATGTACCCGGGCTTTCGTTTATTACCCGCCTACGGCCTGTCACCTACAACTTAAATATCCATCGTCAGAATGAAATGGTCTATTCTGACGGGAAGAACGAAAGTGACTGGGCAACGAAATACGATATTGAAGAGATCCGCATGACCGGCTTCATTGCGCAGGAAGTAGAGAAGGCAGCCAAAGAAGCGGGATATGATTTTAGCGGAGTACAGAAGCCGGCTAATCCCGATGAACTATACTCTCTCCGTTATTCCGACTTCGTCATACCGCTGGTAAAAGCCGTGCAGGAGTTATCAGCAAAGAATAATGAAAAGGATAGTATCATCGATACACTTACTCCGAGGATTGAGAGATTAGAAGCATTGCTTGAGGTAAAGGATGAATAGGTTTCTTAAAATTGCCGGGAAAAATATAGGCTTTGAGTAGCCTCCCGCCTGTTTACAGTTGAGTTTGGATTTGGATTTCTCTCATTTTATCACCTTCGGACCCTGAGCTTGTCGAAGGGCACATTCTCACATCTATGCTCCAGGCTCTCATGCCGAAGTCGTGATCTTCGCTGCGCTGCGATCTGCTCTATGCTCTATGCTCTATGCCCCATGCTCCTGACAAGTTCAGAAAGCGTCACATTCTTTTGCTCTCCGGATTCCATATTCTTCAGCATCACCGTTTGTGAACGTAATTCATCATCTCCGACAATCGCCACAAACGGCACCTTGAGTTGATTCGCATAGCGCATCTGCTTCTGCAGCTTTGTTGGTTCAGGATACATATCTGCGCTGATATTCTGTCTGCGAACTTCCGTGGTCGCGGCAAAAGCAAATGTCAAGGCCTCTTCACTCAGCGCAATAAACAATACCTGTGGGGCCGATGTCAATGTGGATGGAAACAAGTTCTTAGCCTCCATCACATCATAGATTCTTTCCGCACCGAAGGAGATACCTACACCCGGCATTCCCGGCATCCCAAATACCGACGTCAGATCATCATATCTTCCACCACCACCCAGGCTCCCCATGTCTGCTTCCACTGCCGCCACTTCAAAAATGCATCCTGTATAGTAATCAAGTCCTCTCGCGAGTTTCACGTCAAATACACATGAATTGTGCAACGTCGTCTGATGGAGAAATTGCATCACCTGTTTCACCTCATCGATGCCTTGCATAGCCATCTTTGAATCCTGAAGAGTCTTCGCCAATCCATCCAATGTTTCTTCTGACAGGATAGAAATGATTTGGTCAATTGCAAGACCTGGAATACCACGCTTCTCCATTTCAAGGCGGACGCCGGATTCGTCAATCTTATCCCATTTGTCGATAGCAGTGGTCATGCTCGTCAGATGCTCCCTGATGTTGCAGAGTTCTGCGATGCCTGTCAAAATCTTTCGATGATTAAATCGAATCACTACTGGCAGCCCCAGCGCAGCAAAAACTTCATCATAAATCTGCACGAGTTCAGCTTCATACAACAATGACTTCGAACCTACTACATCGACATCGCATAGATAGAATTCCTGATAGCGTCCTTTCTGTGGCCGGTCAGCGCGCCAGACAGGTTGAATCTGATAGCGTTTAAAAGGAAATGGCAGTTCATTTTGATGCATGACAACA
>DATDQA010000055.1:0-6681 GCA_035292505.1 Saprospiraceae bacterium
GATATTATCTGGTCTATTAATACCGAAGGTCATCACAGGGAATCAATCGCCGACAGGATCAGGAATTACAGCACTGACCTGCTATCACAAAAGAATATCGCATGCAGCTACAATATCGACCAGCAGGTAGATAGGAAACTAAGACAACCGGAATCCAGAAAGAACATTCTCTTGATTATCAAGGAAGCACTGAATAATATTGCCAAATACAGTGAAGCTTCACAAGCCGAAGTGATCATCTCAATAGATGGCGCACATATCGTGATCACGATCACTGATAATGGAAAGGGTTTTGATCCGAATGTTGTGAGCAGAGGAAATGGGCTCAGCAATATGTCGCAACGTACTCACTTACTTGGAGGGAATTTTCATATCCGTTCGTCCGCCGGAGGTGGAACTTGCATTCAAAGTCGTATTCCTCTCTCCCGTATTCGTAAACTGTAATTGGGGACCTTTAGGCAAGCTGCTAAGAGCTAGTAGCCAAAAGCGTCTTCTGTCACTTCTTCATAAACGAACCACCTTCCGAGCCTGTTTTTTTGCGACGCCCATTACCATTCTGAGCGGCATCACGAGCCAGGCGTTCTCTGTCGGTAATCGAATTGTATGCGGTACCGCTGATCACACCACGACAATTTGAAGCGCCGCATTTACAGTCAAAGGATTCGGCGCTTTCATCCAGGAAGTTCGCATAGTCAAGGGTGAGCTCTTCGCCGGTTTTGATCTTACGCAAGGCGATGACATTCAATCCGTGACATATCGTATTGGGTGAACAGCTATGGTTTTGAGGCGCCCATACTGAAGGATCTTCATCCCAGATCAGGAAGACTTCATTACTCACAGGATATGCATAGCGCCTGAAGGCCCGCTGTTCTGCTACTGTCCAGTTTTGCTCCACATGGCTGCGGGTGACGAGTCTTTGTGCACGCTCTTCACCGGCAAAGATCAACTCACCGGCAGCGATGTCATGCTTTGCATAGATACCATACCCTGAGATGGAATTACCGCGCAGCGCATATTTCTTTTGTTTGCCCTGGTATCTGGCAATCCCTTCATCAATGATGTGGCGGAGAAAACCGGATTGGCCGATCTCATCGTACTTCAGCACATAGTCTGCCGAACCTTCATAGCCATCCTGATAGAAGACAGAGCATGTGAAATTGATTTCCAGGAAATAGATCTGGCCTCTGCTATTCACGCGGAAATCCATTCTTGCATACCCAACACCGTTGAATCCACGGAAAATCTTCATAGCCGCTTTACGCAACCTGTTATCAAGTTTTGGATCATTACAGGGGATATTACAATCCGGATGCAGTTCTGACGTCTTCAATGCATAGGTCTTGAAGCTCAATCCTTCCGGGAAGACATATTCTACCGGGCGGAAGACGATACAATTATTTCTGTTGTCGGCAGCTGCAACTAACACTGTAAACTCTCTGCCGGCAATATATTCTTCAACCAACAACGGACCATACTCCTCCAGGATCTCTGAGACTTTGTGCTCAAGTTCATCGCGGTTGTAGACAAGCGAATGCTCATCTACTCCGAGGCTATCTCCGGCTTTGTCTGGTTTTACAAAGAGTGGAAAGGCAAGAAGTTTGCATGCGTGGTCGATGTCTTCCATGTTTTCAACAAGGACATATTGCGGAGACCGGACACCTTCACAATAAGCCACATACTTCATCAGGTCTTTCGGTGGATCATAGAGCTTTGCAGATGGCCCGGTATATGGGAGATTTAGTAAGTCCAGGCACTGGATCACATCGATAGATGGTATCTCCCACTCAAGATAGCCTTCACAGAGATTCACAAACACATCATATTCCTTCTTGCTGAGTTCTTTCAGTTGACGATAGACAGTGAGCTTGTTGAGCAACACATGATCGATCGTGTCTTCAGGGAGCAGGGGAGAAAGATTTCTTGGAGGGTCGTAGTTTTTGTAATCAACTCCTGTAGTCGAATAGTCGGGTTGCAGTACGCAAATCTTCATAATGTTTGTTTCATGTTCAAGGGAAATGCTGATATCCGGCCGAAAGATACATCGCAACTCATGTCGTTGTATATTTTCAACTCTATAATTTTCTTTTGTGTAAAGCTTCTTTAATGATCTCCATTACCATTTCAGAGAATGATTTTCCGGTGATACGGAGTATAGCGCCGATAGAAGTATAGTCTTCATCTTCACTCAAACCGCATTGTGCATTTACCTCCAATACAAAGAGCGCACCACTTTTTGAGTCTCCACGGATATCAAGACGTCCGTATCCTTGTCCACCGACAGCACAATAGGCCTCCAGGGTAAGTTTCTTGAGAGCTTGTGATAAGGTTGGATTCACCGGGTGATAGGTATAGAAGTTTTCATTATCAGGCATTGGACTTTCATTCTCATAGATCTCCCAAAGCCGGTCAAATGATAAGAACTTCTCCCTCTCAGGAAGTGAGGCATGGAATACCCGCTCTACAGGTTCATAGATGATACATTCTTCCGGCTTGTCTGAAGAACCAATGATGAGCGAGGTATATTCAGGTCCTGTGATAAAACGCTCTACCAGTATTCCTCCTTCGGCAAGGTCCCATCCACGGTATCCTTCTTTCAGTTCTGCAACTCTGGCCTGCAATGCTTCTTTGGTGTCAACTACATTCTTTATCGTCAATCCCATGCTTCCACCGCTGACGGCAGGCTTAATAAGCAACGGAGTGCCAAGCTTTTCGAACAATTCATGCACTGATAATGGACTGCCATCGATGATTGACCAATGAGGAGTGGACACACCAGCCTGATCAAAGGCTTCTTTCATAGAAATCTTGGAAGTCGTAATCCGGTAAAAATGTGCGTCTGATCCCGTATAGGGTAAATTCCGTTTTTCCAGTTCATGGATCACGGAAATACCTGGAGTGCCATTTACCTCATCGCCATCACAGAGATTGAAGACGATAGGGAGCCTGCCATTTGATTGCGCCTTGATAGACGCGATAATCTCCTTTTTGTTTTGGATGGTCACTGGCTGCCACTGCCATACTGCCTGCATGCCATCAAAGACCTTTGTATATTCCTCCAGGCTCTGCGAAAAGTCATAATAGTATTGGAGATTCGGATCCGATGTTTCCAGGCTTGGTACCAATACCCAGAACTTATGAGAGCGAATGAGATCTTCGGTCGTTCTGTTCATGAAATTTACACTCTCTCCGGTTTTGGCTGGAGCTGCAACTGTTGAAGGACAAAGTCTGTGAGCTTGTACCGCTTCACGACCTCCTCCGGGAGATACGCAGCTCCCTCAATCAAGCCCAGACAGTTCTTCTTTCCACAATAACATTGAAAGGGCTGTGCCATGTCCCATTCTGTGGAAGGATAGAAAAACGTCATCTCGTCACCGGGCCGAATAGGTTGCAATGCGATCACCTGCATGGTGGTCGTATCAAAGAAGATATTGGGTGCACAGCTATGATTAGCATATTGCAGATCCTCAGGAGCCAGTAGGATATGGTTGTCTATACCGACCTGGACCGTGAGGTACGTAGGATAAGCTAATGTCTCTCTGGCACCAAATGTACAAATCACATCTCCTGGCTGATAAGATAGCAGGGAGTGTAGCTGACGTTGTCCGTTTTCTTCATTGAGTCGGACAGTTGCCATTGGAAGATCGTTATTCTTCATGCTCATAGGTTTGAATAAACGTAATAGGGGTTACGAACGTCTACTGTTTCATTAAAGTTTCAAAACTGACGAAACAAGGTAATATGTTTATGCATATTATTCTAAACATATACGAAATTTCTTGTTGCGAAAGTAAAAGAAAATCTTGGGTCAACAACTCTAAAATTTCATTTATTTCAGGGTTGGTGGTTACATAAAGCCTCATTTGATGCTTTTTTCGATCCAATGGGCATCGGATCGCTACCTAAGATCTGCCTACAACATTGCCTCCACACAGATGTGAATCAGTTGCATCCGGGGAATTGTGTAGCTGCACAATTACCAATGCGTGCGCTGAAAGAAGTGCCCGCCTGCGCGTGAAAATTGGGAGTCAATAGAATCTCATCACCGGCATGAAACAGACCATTAGACCCGTTTTGAAAAACGACCGTGTTGCTGTTTGTATGGATGTTGCCGGAGGCCATATAGATCTTAACGCCATCGTTACCGATTGTCTGTGTACCGGCGTTGATATTAGAATGTGTGCATGAGTTGCTTCCTGAAACCGTAATGTCATCCCCTTGTTCCCACCAGTGTTTACCAATAGAATTGATTACGGGGATCAGGTGTGCACCATCTGCCGGATCAAGAAAACCACCAGCCGGATCAATCGGTGGATTTGATGGATTATTAGGGAGTCGTAACTCGAAGTGCAAATGTTCGTTATATGCCGGACTGGTTGCTCCAACATGACATTCAAAACCAAGAAATGTACCTGCACAAATAGTATCTCCGACTGAAATACCTGCTTGAGAGACACTATTTTGGCTAAAATGGGTGTATTTGCTCCATTCACCGTTGACATGCTCGATCCAGACATAGTTGTTGAAAGCTCCGCAACTGGTGCATGAAGTATCATTATCGTCCACCACATAGCGGACAATACCTCCGGCAGCGGCAACAATCTGATAGTAATTACAGATATCGCCGAATTCTGTTCCATCCATATCATAGCGGCCCGGTGGATCATGTGTAATATGATCCTGACTGATATGCACTTGATGACCCGCTGCAAATGGCATGCGGTAGACATTGGTGGAAAGTTGGAAATCTGGCTGGGCGATCGAGATAGTTGTTCCAAGTAGAAAACAGATCACGAGTCTGGATCTGGGAAAACAGTCTTGAGACATGAAAAATTGAATAAGGATCCTATCAATGGATCGCTTTATGTCAAATCTACTATATCGCATGAAACATGCTTTTACCACAAAGCTACGTTGCCGGACATCCGGCGGGATACTGACGATGAGGTATTGGCTAGAAATAACTATGGATAGGTCGGAAACCAAGGGATAAGTGTCGTGCACCCTCATCAATATTGTAGTCGGGATGCGAGGGAAGTCTCCTGGTCCTCACTGGATCTACCTGGAAAATAGAGCTTTCCGATTGCCACAATACGACTCACATCGTCACAATAGTCTGGGTTGAGGATGGTAAGGGAGCCTTTTTCTTCAATGGTGACCCGCGCTCCACATTTGATAGTAAGGCTGTTTACCTCGCAGCCCGGTGTCTTGATCACCGGATATACCTGTGTGCCGGAGGCCGTCAGAGGAATGATGACATCAGCAAACTCATCCGGTACTCGATATGTGCTCCAGTTGGCCGGACAATTCCAGTCATTGGCCCGACCGGGTTTACCACCCTTCCAGATATAGGTTTTCTGGCCAAAAGCAGTTGAAAAGAAAGCAATCATTAAAATAAAGAGCAATGCGGTTTTCATGATTTAGACGATTAGATACCCTTTTAGTGTAGCAAGGGAGGGGAATGTTACCATTGGTGAGCAGTTCTCAGTCTGTTGCCCTCAGGCTGGGGTTCTTCATGCCAGGCTGTTGACTGAAGATCGTCGACTTTGTCATCGCAAAAGCTCTTTGATTTTATCCCTGTTACGCCTGGAAACAGGTACATGACTGCCGTCACTCATCCAAAGATTGCCCTCACGGTCATAACGTTGGACATAGTTTCTGTTGACAAGATGTGATTTGTGCACACGGATGAATCCCTGGTCTGCTAGAAGCTCATCATATTCCTTCAATGTTCTCGAAACGAGGAATGGTTTACCTGTTGTAAAAAAGAAGCGGCTATAATTATTATCCCCCTCACAACGGATCACCTCAGCCGGCGAGACGAAGTAGGTCCCTTGTGAAGAGGCCAGTGCAAGTCTGAATTCCTGTGCGGTGGGCTTACGGAGGTTTTCCATCAGATTACCCACCAGGGTATTTGATTCTGATGGCGCGAATTGTCTTCGGACAATATGCCGGTTGAGTGCATTTTGCAGTTCGATGATATCGATAGGCTTAAGGAGGTAATCGAGTGCGCTGAAGCGGATCGCCTTGATCGCGTATTGATCATACGCAGTAGTGAAAATGACATCAAAATCCCAACTTCCGGCTTTATTTAGAAAGTCAAAACCATTCATACCCGGCATCTCAATGTCCAGCATCACAAGGGTCGGCTGATAAGACTCCAGAATAGAAAGTGCCGCTGCAGGGTCCTGTTCAACGCGAATCTCATGTGGCGCAGGGAGTTGTTTTTGAATGAGCACTTTCAGGATATTCCCTGCGGCTTCCTCGTCGTCTAAAATCAGGATCTTTATCATTAAGTCAAGGTATTAAGAAGTTGATATGTTTAAATGTTAAAAACTGAGAACTGAAGACTGACAACCAAAGACTGCCTTACCGCTTTGGAACAACAGGCAACAAGATACTTACGCAGGTACCCGAAGCCTTTCCTGATTCATCGTATAGATCCACGATCTCCATTCGTGTGCGTGGATATTGCTTCTGCAGTAGTTCGATCCGCTGACTGCAGAGGGCAAGTCCCTTGGAGGTATGGCTGTGACCGGTACCTAGGCGGGATGCATTGAGCTCTTTTGCTTTTGTTCTGCCTACACCATTGTCTTCGATCGTCATCCGCAAATACGAGGAGTCATATTCTTCAATGCGAACAATCAGTTTTTTATCGGTACTGCTATGACGCAAACCATGCCA
>DATDQA010000056.1:0-3264 GCA_035292505.1 Saprospiraceae bacterium
ATTTGGACATTCCAAATCTATTCCCGTTCTTTGCTAAGTGACAGATTTACAATGACTTAGCTGATCCCTTGCTGACTATCACAATTTGTCACCGAACTCGATAGTTATCACAGTAGTAATACATAGCGATATTTCTTCATGGATTTAAAGTCGATCATACAAGGTCGCCTCGACTTTGGCTCGGAAAAGAGCTTTATTCAGATGCTGAAGATGTATCAGCATAGGATCGATAATTTCCATAAAGGCGAGGTCTTCCTGAAAGAAGATGCTTTCGATGCGACCACGTTCAGCATCAATGTCCCGCGACTGATCACGATGGGTATGGAAAAAGCCTGGACAAACAGCGTGACTCTCCTCGAATACCTTGCCCAATTCGCCATCTCCGGTAGTATCTCCGCATGGCTGGTCCAGGACGGTAAAATTCTGAAGTACGCCGTGATCGAACCGAAAGGTGACAAAGCAGTTGTGCAAAACTTCATCATAGGACAAAAGCTTTCAGCAGAAGCCGGTAAGGAAAAAGAAGCTCTCAAGGCCCTGACCAAAGTGATCGAACAACACGACAGTCATGCACAGGCCTATGAGCGCCGCGGGTATATGAATTATGCCCTGGGAAAAATGGCAGATGCCTTGTATGATTTCAATAAGTGCATCAGCTATGACGCCTCGATACCCTCCGCCTATTATTGCAGGGCGAAAGTGCATATGAATACTAAAAACTATGATGCGGCAATTGCAGACCTGGTACTGACGACGCAAAAGGCGATTGCCTTGCAACCGATTTATTGGAAGGCACGACTTCTAAAAGGACAGTGTCATCTGTACAAGCAGGAATACGGTGAGGCGGTGAAGGAATTCAAACTCTTTACGGGCAGAATCTTTACCAAGGATGACCCCAATTACCAGAACCGCAAGGAAGCGCATTACCTCCTGGCACAGGCACATCTCGCACTGAAAGAAACAGGTAAAGCCCTGGAAGCCCTGGAAACTGCACAGAAGATTACGGACAAGACAGACAAGGCTCTTCAGGAAAATATCACAAAACTCCTGCGTGAATTCAAGGATAAGACCAGGGAACCTGTGACTGCGAAATAAGAAATTGCTCCGTAAGACCGTTTCTATACTGCGAATACGCAGGGGCAGGAATACGCGCTCGATTGATGTTGATCGGGCGAGAATCCCACCCCTTTTCAATTCTTAAAAAGTCCTGGATGATTCGCACCTCATCGGTGATTATGGTTGTGGTCTATATGCTGTGCTCCCAGTGCTGCGCGCAGAATTCTATATCTGAAACTGCTTCAAAAAAAACCACAAAGTTGTACGCAGAGGTACTTGAGCTGCGCAATGCAGGTCAGATTGATAAGGCAATTGCAAAACTCGAGGGTATTCTTCAAAGCGATCCGCAGTTTATAGACGCACCACTGACATTGGCCGGGATGTACTATGAAAGAGAGCAAACAACAAAAGCTGCATTGGCATTTGAAAGGGTCATTGCACTCGATTCATTTCATACACCACGGGCACTGTACTCATTGGGTAGAATCTATCTTCAAACTAGCGAGTTTACCAAAGCACGACAACTCCTGCAACGCTATCTGGAGCGTGGCAATCCAGAAGGCACCCAAAAGGCAAATGCCGAAGAGTACCTGGAAAAAGCAAGAATCGCTGAAGCGCTCGCAGCATATCCTGTCAGCTTTGACCCAGAACTCCTCCCTGGACCTGTCAACACAGAGTATAGTGAAGCATTACCAGCATTCACAGTGGATGGACAATATTTACTTTTTACACGCAACAACGGTCAGGAAGACTTGTACATCGCCTACTGGGATTCTTTACAACAAACATGGATCAGTCCTGAACCTATGAAAGGCGTCAATACATCGATGAATGAAGGTGCACATACCATCTCCGGTGATGGAAGCATCATTGCATTTACGGGGTGCAGTCGACCTGACGGTGCAGGAAGCTGCGATATCTACCTCTGGGAGCGAACAAAAGGTGTTTGGAAAAAACCTCGAAACGCCGGAGGAATAAATGCTCATGGATGGGATGGACATCCTGCACTGACTGCTGATGGACATGGTATGTATTTTTCCAGCGACCGGGCAGGCGGATCCGGCAAGAAGGATATCTGGTATACCGAACGTCTTGGTGGTCGTTGGACAATTCCTGTAAACCTGGGTAATGCGATCAATAGTGCAGGCAATGAAGAATCGCCTTTTCTTTTTTTCGATAGTCGCACGCTCTATTTTATGTCCGATGGTCATCCCGGCATGGGTGACTATGATATATTCTTTGCGACAAAATCAGGTAATACCTGGACGACACCGAAGAATCTTGGTTACCCGATCAATACTATCGGACGCGAAGGTGCCCTCGCGATCCATCCGGACAGGGAATACGCCTACTTCACATCTGACCGTGAGCGTGGACAAAATGATATCTACCGTTTTAAGTTGGATTCTACACTCTTGCCGCCGCCAGTCAGCAACCTGCAGGGTATAGTATATGATGCTTATGAAGCAACACCAGTCATTGCCGAAGCGATCATCTATGATCTTACAGATTCCACTGAGGTATTTCAATATACCACTGATGCTGATGGAAAATTTTCTTCTGTCATCGTCCATGGACGGACCTATGGAATTCATGTGACTGCTGCAGGTTATGCGTTTTGGTCCGGGCAAATTGTATTTGCCACAACTGAACCCTATGGTCAAAAGACGATTGATGTACAATTGATTCCATTGAAGAAAGAAATTACTCCAAGAGAAGAAACACCGGTTGTGCTGAGAAATATTGTATTCGCGACGGGATCTGCAACACTTCTCCGAGCGTCTCTACAGGAACTCAAGCGCCTACACACTTTACTCTCAGAAAATTCTGAATTACACATTGAGGTACGCGGCCATACAGACAACGTCGGATCTGAGGAAGATAACCAGGTATTATCCGAAGCAAGAGCAGAGGCTGTTTACGACTGGCTTATTGCAAATGGCATTTCTGGATCGCGTCTTTCTTATAAAGGTTTCGGAGAGTCATCACCCATCGCTTCAAATGATATGGAAGAAGGCAGGCAGTTGAATCGAAGGACGGAGTTTATTGTGAAAAACTAATTCAACGTTGAGTCTACTCCGAAAAGTGCTTGACTGCCCCCTGACCCCCTAAAGGTGGAACCGCCGCCCGCGTAATACATTGAAATTCAATGAGCGTGGACTTCCCCTTTAGGGGATAGAGGGGTGCGGGAGGGCAAAAGATGACTTTTCG
>DATDQA010000057.1:0-24958 GCA_035292505.1 Saprospiraceae bacterium
TCTTGGATCAGACCTTTCGATTTGCCCGGGAGAAACAGTCACTCTCACAATCAACGAACCAAACGTAGATATTCTCTGGCACGCTTCGACAGGCTCAGCGGCCAGTGATACCACTTCAACAAACCCGGAATTTTCTCTCGACACGTCCGGTTTGATCACGGCGATGATATCGAATGCCTGTGGCTCGGTATCCGATTCGATTGTAGTGAGCTTACTTGATGCAGCGCCATCAATTGATCTTGGGGCAGATCAATCACTTTGTCCGGGAGAGTCGATCACGTTCGATCCAGATATCAGCAATGTCGACTATCTGTGGCATGATGGAAGTACTTCTCCAGTATTTCAAACCACACTTCCAGGAAACATCATTCTCACGATTTCAAATGACTGTGGGTCTGCGACAGATACGGTATTGATCATCGAAGACACCAATGGACCACAACTCGATCTTGGTCCGGATATCCTTGCCTGTGAAGGAGATACGGTGATCCTTGAGGCCGGTATCTCGGGAGTGAATTATTTGTGGCAAGATGGATCTGTAGCGTCGCAATATGTTGCGACGCTATCAGGGACATATTACCTTCAGGTGAGCAATGCATGTGGAATAGATATCGATACTGTTATTGTAGATATTCATGGGACGATACCGACTCCATCATTAGGCGCTGATACATCGCTTTGTGAAGGAGAAGTATTGCTATTGATCTCAGATGCAGGTGCTGAGACGAGTGTTGTCTGGAATGATGGTTCTGTGTTGTCAGAATTTCTCGTTTCGCAAGCAGGTATTTATTCGCTTATCGAAACGAATCATTGTGGTAGCGGAACGGATACGATCATTGTGGTTTATGAAAGTGCACCGTTATCTTTTGATCTCGGAGAAGATGTGGTGTTGTGTCAGGGAGATTCTGTTGTATTGCTTGCACCTTCTACTACAGACCTCATCACCTGGCAGGATGGAAGTCATAGTACATCCTATGTTGCAGAACAGGAACAAGTCTATTCTCTCCAGCTTTCAAATGATTGTGGAATCACAAGTGATGAGGTGTCTGTGTCATTAGATGAAGATGTTCCGGAGCTTTCATTGGATCAGACGATCTCGCTCTGTGAAGATGAAGTAATAGTCCTTGATGCGACACAGCCATTTGCTGCGACGTATGCATGGAGCACCGGAAGCATATTGTCTTCAATTCAGATCTCTACTCCCGGAGACTACTCCGTCAGTGTTTCAACAAACTGCTATACTGTGAATGATGCTGTGCAGGTCATAACCGACAGCGATTGTGATAGTGAACTCTTTATTCCAAATGTCTTCTCACCAAATGGAGATAATGTAAACGATGAATGGGTGATTCATCTCAACGATCCGGACATTACCGGAATTCTATGCAGGGTATTTGATCGGTGGGGTGATTTGGTGTTTGAGACTGAATCAAGCCCGGTGGTATGGGATGGAAGGTTTAAGGATAAGGAGGTGCGTCCTGGAGTATATGTGTATGTGTTACATATGGATTATGTGTACGGGATTGAGGAAAGGTCGAGAGTGGTGAGTGGAGATGTGACGTTGATGAGGTAAGGACTCACCTTAATTTTGAAGTTGCATGTGAGAAGTTTTGGACTCACCCCTATCCCCTCTCTTTTGTGAAGAGAGGGGAATTTGAAGGGAGAAGTAATATGTGAGAAGTTTCAGACTCACCCCTTTGAATGACTTCGCATTCACGGCAAGCCTTTAACCCCTCTCTTTTGTGAAGAGAGGGAAATTTGAAAGTTGCATTTGAACAGTATTTACTGAGTGCTAACTTTTAGTTCAGAACCACACAACCCATCCGTATGAGTCTTTATCTTAAGGGGCGTGATCTCGCACGACAAATGAGAAAACATGCTACTCCGGCAGAAGAATTCTTCTGGCAAAAGGTGCGTAACAGAAAGTTATTTGGACTGAAATTCCAAAGACAGTATATTGTCGCTTTTCCATTCGATGCAACATTCACGAAATTCTACATAGCTGATTTCTATTGTGAGGAATTGAAGTTGATCATTGGACTCGACGGCCAAATACACTTAAAGGTGCAAGAACAAGATTTGATTCGCACAGAACAGATGATTGACCGCGGGTATCAGGTTTTGCGATTTAATAATAACGAGGTCTTGTACAATTGGGATTACATACAGAACAAGATTGGCAGTTTTAAAAGTGCTTCTCTTCATTAGTCCCAGCTCACTCGTTATAACTTCCAATTCTCCCCCTTCTCTTCACAAAAGAGAGGGGGCAGGGGGTGAGTCCTTACATCGCACTTGAACATTCCAGATTTAACAATGAAGAGGTCTTATGCAACTGGGATTATGTAGAGAAGATGATTGGCAGCTTTAAAAGTGCATCTCTTAATTAATACCAGCTCACTAGTTATTACTTCCAATTCTCCCCCCTCTCTTCACAAAAGAGAGGGGCCGGGGGTGAGTCCTTACTTCGCAAAACTGCCAAAACACGCCTGGCTTTCGTACTTGGCCAACGCATCAGGCGGCAAAAGTGATTTGGATTGGTTCCAAAGGATGCTCACCATACTCAATGCGTTCAGCAATCACGCGCAACGCAAGGGCTTGAGTTTTAGATATTGCTTCCTGACGCGTGATGCCATAGCTCATGACTCCCGGCAGAGTTGGAATTTCCGCAAGCCAGCGACCATCTTCTTCGCGAGCGATTTCAAGCTGTTGGTTCATGGATTGCCCTTTTGGTTCCTGTTAAATTTATTTCAAAGCTAACTTATCAAATTATATTGCAAATATAGTCCTCAATCCTGCCTCGAAAACACGCTCTTCACAAGATCCGTCTTCCGCTCATTCACATCATTGCGAATCTTACCTTCTTTCACTGCAATGAGCGAGAAGAGACCATCAAGCGCTTTGTTGTTGACATGATCGTCGAGTTGAGGATTCACTTTGCGCACAAGGGGCAATCTGTTGTATGCATCTACGGCGGATTTCCAGTAAGAACGCGCATTCACTTCATCCAATGCGGATTGAATGACAGGCAGGAATGCATCATAGAGTTGAATCCGTGTGGTACGTGTGAGATATTGTGTAGCGGCATCATCTTCTCCCATCAGGATATTCATCGCATCGTCGAAAGTCAATGATGTGATGGCAGAAACGAAGATCGGTGTTGCTTTTTCTGCTGCTATCTCAGCGGCTTCGTTCATTTTGGAAATCAGGTTTGCTTCTACATCCTGAAAGCCTGGTACCATTTTAAGTTTGCTCACAACAGAGACAGCCTCATCCGGAAGGAGAATTTTATATGGACTCTCGAGATAACCTTTCTCAGCCGAAAGTTGATCTACCGCTTCCTTCACGCCAAACTCAAGCGCTTCTTTCAGCCCATTTCCGACATCGAGCCCACTGTCCTCTCCAAGTACCTTTTCAGCTGCCTTATCGGCTTTCTTCAAAAGGTCTTTGAATTGTGCGTCGGCATGCATGACGGATATACAAATGGCGAAACAGCAAAAGATTGTTTTAATCATAGCAATTGATGAATTGAGTTTACAGGTACCAAACGGTAAAAAGACTGAGAAAGGTTATCGGATGCAAGATACCCATGGCATTTTAACGTTGATTTAACCTAAGTGGCTTCTAACATGTCATTAAGTAGCTTGTAAGTCCCCTCCATTGCACTTGTGTTTGCGTTTGGATTTGCTTTTGAGGACTCACCCCTTTGAATGACTTCGCATTCACAGCAATCCCTGACCCCTCTCTCTACGAAAGTGGATATGATTGTTCCTTAAGAATATAGTCATTCATGGACCCTCTTTCTTGAAAGAGGCGAACTTGAGTTTGCACTTGCACTTGCTCTTGCTCTTGAGTTTCTTCTCACGTTCTCACGTTCTCACCTTCTCACATTCTGATTTAGCTCCTTGGCAACGCTTGTCCAACAATCCATGGAGCGCCTGCCGCCTGCAAGGCGCGCTCAACCTTAGGTATCTCCATGTTCGTGATATTGTCCAACGAAGTTTCGATTTCCTTTAAATCCAATTTTACTATTTCCAGATTCTCCGCATGCATTGCCGTAGGTCCATAGGTTGTACTCAATCCTCTGCGCGCAGTACCGAGGCGTGAATCAATTGTAGGACGATCGAGCTCACCAATTTCTGCTTTGGATTTATTCCCATTGATTTTTGTGTCGAGATCGAGCAAGGTATTATTCAAAGTATGAAGTTGCTGCACAAGATCCGGTGAATCGATGTCAGTACGTGATAAAGCGGTGCGCATCGCACGTACGCGCTCGATATTCTCTCTGAGGATGATATTTGTCGCCGATACCGACGCAGACAATTCGTCTAGTGCCTTTCTGTATGCATCGATTTCTGCAAAGGATTTCCCTTGAAGCGCTCCAGTGCGTAAAGGGGCAATTTCAAAATTCATTGGTCCCGCCAGTGTCGTAAGCTGACCATCGACTTCTCTGAAGAGTGACACGGAGTAAGAACCCGGTACAGCCATCCCACTTGCACGTCGGAATGACTCAAACGGAGACTCAGACACAGGTCGCACATCAGGATCAATAGGTCCTTTTGACTGATAGCGCAAATCCCATGCTACACGTTGCAACCCTTTGCTCGTGGGCCCTTCAATCCTGCGAATCACGTTGCCATCCACGTCTTTGACCGACAACCAGACAAGGGGTTTTTGCTGCCTGCGCTCAGCTTCCAGCGCCTCCCAGCCAGGAAATGAAATGTCCTTGTTCTCTTTCGTCAATTCTTTTTCTTTTTCCTGTCGCTGACTCTTCAGAGTTTTTACATCATCGCCCAGATGATACGTAAACACCGCACCAAATGGAGGATTAGGAGCACTGTATTCATTTGCACCGCGAGAGCCTCCACCACCGAATGGCTGCGCATACCAAAGCGCAGCACGTGTGCTGAACAAATGACCTTCCTTCTGCACGACTTCTTCAGTGATTTCGCGGAGAGGGCTATAATCGTCAAGCACAAAGAATCCCCGGCCGAATGAAGCACAGACCAGATCATTCTCCCTGCGTTGAATCGTAAGGTCCCTGAAAGAAATCGTTGGCGCTCCTTTGAGTTTCGTCCACTGCAAGCCACCATCCAGTGTAAAATAGACGCCGAATTCGGTAGCAATAAAAAGGAGATTGGGTTTGATATGATCCTGTACAATACGCCAAACCAGCGTACGTTCCGGAATATTGCCTTTTATGGAAGCCCATGTACGACCTCGATCAGTGCTCTTGACTAAATAGGGATTGAAGTCACCATACTTGTGATTGTCTAATGCCACGTATAGAGTATTAGCATCATGGAGGTCTGTTTTTATATTATTTACAAATGCTGTAGCAGGCACACCAGGCATGGAAGTGATTTCTATTTTACGCCATGTTGCGCCTCCATCTTCAGTGACTTGCACAAGACCGTCATCAGTACCTGCGTAGATCAGCCCCTCCTGCAATGGTGATTCTGCCAGAGAAGAAATCGTGTTATAGTTAGACATCGCCTTGAGATCCCAGGGTGAATCCCAACTCTGTGTCTTGCCCATGATCGGTAAAGTCAATCGTTGTTGATTGCGTGTGAGATCTCCGGATATAGGAGTCCAACTATCTCCGCGATTTTCCGATTTCCATACTCGTTGAGAAGCAAAATAGATCCGCGATGGTTTGTGTGGACTTACCAGGATGGGTGCATCCCAATTATAGCGTTCGGCATCTTCACCTGCACGAGGCTGAGGCTGAATGTATACCTGCTCCATTGTGATGCGATCCACTCTATGCAATCCCCCTTCCTGAGTTTCTGCATACATGATGTCAGGATTGCCGGGTTCAGTAGCTGATTGATGTCCGTCTGCGCCGAGTGTCACATACCAATCTGCATTCTTAATGCCTCCGGATTTATCCGTACGTGATGGACCTCCATGGCTTCCATTATCCTGTGTACCACCATAGATATGATAGAAAGGCAGCCTGTCGTCTACTGCCACTTTGTAATATTGTGTCACGGGAAGATTGTCAATAAACCTCCAATTGGAAGCGAGATCATAGCTTTCATAGATACCACCATCACAACCTACAAGCAGATAATCCGGATCATCCTCCCTAAAAGCAATGGCATGATTGTCAGAATGTTTATTGCGTTCTTCTAATTGTCTGAACGTTTTGCCTCCATCATCAGAAACCTGAATGCGTACATCACAGAGATATAACCGATCGAAAACATGCGGGCATGCATACAATTCCTGATAGTAATGAGGACCTGTACCACCAGAAACAGCATCGGATTGCTTTGACCAGGACGCACCGCGATCACTGGATTTATATACTGCTCCGGTTGTACGATCGAGTTCTATCGCTGCATAAAGGACATCCGGATTCCTGGAAGAAATGGCAATGCCGATCTTTCCCATATTTCCATTAGGTAATCCAGTTGTGAGTTTCTCCCAGGTCTCCCCACCATCGAGGCTGCGGTGTAGTCCTGATTCTGGACCACCACCCATATGTGCGGCGATCGTACGATGGTGTTGCCACGTGGCGGCATACAAACGATTTGGATCATTAGGATCCAGAGCAATATCTGTGACTCCAGTCCACATATTATCGCCGAGTGTTTTTTTCCAGGTCACACCACCATCGACAGACTTAAAGAATCCCCGATCACCACCCTCGCTCCACAGTGGTCCCTGCGAGGCTACCCAGACCATGTCTGAATTGTAAGGATGTATGATCACCTTGGAGATATGTTCAGAGTTCTTAAGTCCCATGTTTTTCCAACTCTTGCCTCCATCCTTACTGCGATAGATACCATCTCCGAAGCCGACGTGCCGGCCTCCGACATTTTCTCCTGTACCTACCCAGACGATGTTCGGATTGTTTGGATCGATGGTGACACAACCGATAGAGTAAGAACCCTGATCATCGAAAATCGGAGTCCAGGTAACACCGGCATTCTGTGTTTTCCACACGCCTCCAGATCCTACAGCAACATACCAGGTATTTTCATCATCCGGGTGGATGGCGATATCTGCGATTCTGCCCGACGTGAAGGCAGGTCCGATATTCCGGAGTTTAAGGGCGCCGAATGTGGATTCCGAGAACACAGATTTTTGCTCGGTCTCTTTAGGCGCGTCTTTAACATCATCTTTTCGTCGTTGTTCACGCTGTGCATTTATGCTGATACACAACGTACCAATGAATAGAAGGACATATAATCTTTTCATCTTTTATTATTTAATTTATTTAAATCACAGTATTCCAGAGAGAATCAAAATCAAAATTTCAATGTTGGCCAAAGACCGACTAGCCTTTGCGCTGGGAAATCAAATCATTCCTAAGTACAAAACCATGAGTAATGTACCAATTCTAAAACATAATTCCTACAATTGCGGCTGTCATAAAACACGCAATCGTACCTCCAATCAATGCTTTAATGCCTAGCTCGGTGAGATTCTTTCTTTGGCTGGGAGCAATGGCGCTAATACCACCGATCTGGATTCCAATCGAAGAGAAATTTGAAAAACCACAAAGAGCATAAGTTGCAATGAGCACAGATTTGGGTAAAAGCGTATTCGTCTCAGAGTTCTTCAAAGCCGCCAGATCGACGTAAGCCAGTACCTCGTTGAGCGCTGTTTTTTTACCCAGAAGCTGACCGATCTCCAGGATGTCCTGAGCCGGTACGCCAAGCACCCACGCGATTGGAGCAAAGAGTAATCCGAGGACATATTCTAAAGTAAGACCAGCAAAACGACCTGCGGTAGATGCTGATATAGATGCATTGAGTCCTGAAAGGTCTCCAGCCCACATCAGGATTGCATTCAATAATGCAATCAATGCGAGAAAGACGAGAAGCATCGCGCCGACATTCACAGCGAGTTTGACTCCATCTGTCGTGCCCAATGCAATTGCGTCAAGGACGTTACTTCCGATTTTATCTTTGGGTATAGAGAGATCCCGATTGATGCGTTCAGGATGTTTTTCAGGAAAGAGCATTTTGGCTGCAACGATGGCTGCCGGGGCACTCATGATTGAGGCCGTGAGGAAGTGTATGGCATACTCAGGACCCAGTAAGGTCACAAATAGTGCAAAGACTCCACCAGCTATTGTTGCCATCCCACCGGTCATCAGGCACATGATTTCGCTTTTTGTCATGCCTTCGAGATAGGGTTTGATGACAAGAGGGGCTTCGGTTTGTCCAATGAACACATTGGCAGCGGCTGCAAGAGACTCGGCACCGGATAGTTTCATCACTTTGTTCATCACCCATGCAAAGACATAGATGATCCGTTGCAGAATACCGAAGTAATATAAGATTGCAGAAAAAGCCGAAAAAAAGACAATAGTCGGTAAGACCCGAAAAGCAAACATGAAGCCGAGCTTGAAAGGTACCTGTATCGGCGGAGTAGCACTCAGATCTGTACGCATAATCCAGGCTTCATCCGGCCAGAATCCAAATACAAATCCTGCGCCGGCATCTGCAAATTTGAGCAATGCCACAAATCCGTCTGCAATTCCCTGGAAGATGATGTAGACAACAGGAACTTTGAGAATGAGCACAGCCAACACTAGTTGCAGCAGGATTCCCCCAATGACCAGCCGCCAATTGATCGCCTTCCGGTCAACACTTAGCAAATAACATATTCCAAGTAGCACCGCGACACCCAGCGTGCCACGTCCCAGGTTTTCGATGAACATCATAGTGGCTGTAAAATAGGAAAGTAGCGGATAAATTTCACTTCACCCTTGTCAAAATAGAAGGACCGAATAGGAGCCGAAAAAAAAGATGCACCAAACCCTTGACAAGATTCTCTGTGCGTGATATATTTGTGATATCAAAATAATATCAAATCAACATTTGTACCAATTGCTATGAGCAAAAAAAAATTTGTGCTCAGAATGGACGAAGATCTCTATCAGGTTATAGAGCGATGGGCAAATGACGAGTTCCGGAGTGTGAATGGTCAGATAGAGTGGATGTTACACCAACAACTTCGCGATGCAGGGCGATTTAAGAAAAACCCTTCCCCAGGTTCAAAACGTGAAAAGCCAAAAGATTAAAAACAGCTCTGTAGAGACAAGAGTTACTTTACTTATTTTCACGCCATGCGCAAAGTGCAATACACGATTGGGATCACAGGCGGTTCAGGATCGGGCAAGTCATTTTTGATTCAGGCCTTACGTGGCAAGTTCCCTGAAGAAGAATTATCGATTCTTTCACAGGATAATTATTATCGTCGACGGGAGGAGCAACAACGTGATGCAGATGGTATCCAGAATTTTGACCTACCCTCTTCCTTTCTGATGGACGAATTTGAGCATGATTTCAAACAACTCATGCAAGGGCAAACGGTGACCCGGACAGAGTATACATACAACAATTCCGGACTTACTCCTGGCTCTATGATCACGCACCCTGCTCCCGTGATGATTGTGGAAGGGCTCTTTGTCTTGTCCGTGGAGAGTATTCGCAAGACTCTCGATCTCAAGGTATTTGTAGATGCGAGTAATGTGGTAAAAGTGAAGCGTCGTATCCTCAGGGACCGGGTTGAACGAAATTATCCGCTGGAAGATGTCCTATATCGCTATGAGAAACATGTGCTACCTGCATATAAGCAATTTATCGCTCCGTATAAATCAGAAGCAGATGTGATCCTGAATAATAATTCCTCGATAGATAAAGCACTTGTGTTGCTTTCCGGATTTATCAGAGGCCTTCTTGGATAGTTTCTTCGCATTCCAAATCCGCAATCGATTCACCATCCCCGGTACCTGGGAGGCTCAATCCCATTCAACCGCAGATATACCACGAGTTGACCGCGATGATGTGTTACATGATCTGTGAGCAGAAGGAAGACACGCCGCTTCGTCATCGGGCCAGCGAAGAAATCAACATTGTCATCCAACATGGTTATTGGAAATTTTTCAATCGCTCTGGCAGTATAGTCAAATGACTCTTCAAGGAGCCTGATGACATCTTCTTTCTTTTCCGATGGATGATCTACATCTTTTCCGAATGGAGGAGCATCCAGGTAAGAGCTGCTGAGCCAAATCATATTACCGCACATATGTATAAGCTGGCGCCCGAATGTCATTTCTTCGGGAGTAGGAGTGTAGGTGTATTTCTCTGCAGGCATGGCCCGCGCAAATTCGAGTGTGTATTCTTTCGCATTCTGCCATTTAAGTTTGAAATCCTCGATGAAGGTGTGTTGCGAAGATATCGATGAACACACACCGGTGTAAAAAAGGATGGTAATGATGTATTTCATTATAGATGTATTTGTGATCAGAAAACCGCAGGAGAAAGAAGTTGATTGAATTTTTCTTTGAGAGTGGACACAACTTCCGCATCCAGCGATGCATTTGGCGGCCGTAAATAATTCCAGGAGGGATTACTACTTTCGACGGCGAGAAAGCCTTTTAGTGCACCTACGAACGGAAAACCACTGAACACGTTGCGTAATGCGATCAGCAGTTTCTGCTGATCATCAGCATACTCCCCATTCCTGTAGGCACGTGTCACGGATGATGCAACGGAAACCGTGATATTGGCTGTAGCAGAGATACAGCCTGCGCCACCTGCCTTTAGTGTTTCGAGCAAGTACTCCTCTGTGCCGCTGTATAACCGGAAAGAGGGAAATTCCTTCATCAAGGCTTGCATATGTATCCAATCACCTCCTGAATCTTTAATCCCGGTAACGATATGCGGATAATATTTGAGCAAGCGTGAGATCAGGTTCCGTGAGAGCTCGATTCCCGTATTCTTCGGTATGTGGTAAAGATATATCCTGAGGTCATCATCACCTGTGCGTTCTATCACACGTGCATAATAGGAGAACAGCACATCGTCTGAGAGTGGTTTATAATAGAATGGAGGAAGCATAAGCACGTTGTGCACGCCAAGCTTAACCGCATGTGTTGTGAGTTCAATCGTGTCCGTGATTGCGCAACAACCAGTACCTACCATTAATGCCTCTGCCGCAATGCCACCATGGAGAGTAGCCTCAAGAATGGCCTTTCGTTCGTCGATGGAGAAAGAGTTCGCCTCCCCTGTCGAACCAAGTAGAACAATCCCATCACTTCCCAGCCGAAGCAAGCTCTGGCAATGGTTGACAAGTAATGCAAAGTCGGCATTGAGATACCGATCCATTGGTGTAAGGCTGGCTGTGATGACACCTGTTGGGAAATGGGATATGATATGTTCATTCATGCTGTGAAATTAACCCGTGACCAGAATATATGATGTGAAGATTGGATTTAAACAGCGAATATTTCAAGGGACGGTTAACCAAGGATCCTGTGGTGGAAAAAATATCACTCTTGACCTGCCAGGAATAAGCAAACGCTAAAAAAACGATCCATCATTGATTTACCAGACGTATGTGGCGGCTGCTCCAGGCTCTAATTCTGCCATAAACCAATTGCTGCCTGAGCCTACATGGAATGCGTGTTCATCCCGACCATCATTCAATACGATTAAAACTGTCTGGCCGGTCGGAGTGATGAAGGCTACATTGGGAAGATGAGGCGGGTAAGTGCTTGCCACACGCACACTGCCGGGAGGAACAAAGCGACTGGCATGAGCAATGATGTAGTAGCTGACGTTTTTGGTGACAGAATCGCCATCGATCGTTAGTGCGCCTTTGCACTCGGTACAACCACCTGGAGTATGAATACTGAATTCAGGATCACTGGCGAGATTCCATTCGAGGGCTATACGACTCCAATTACGCATGGTTCCAATAATGACATGTTTGAGATGCCAGTGAAAGTCGTTGTCAAAATTCTCCTTACCACCTGTCCATTGTTCGGTGAAGTACAATGCTTTATTCGGATAAGCATTACGGACGAGGGACATTGCCGATACTTCATCGGCATAAAGATGAAAAGCCGATCCATGGATAAAGATATTTGCTTCAGCATCGCTCAGGATCGTCATAGGGAAGTCAGGTTCGTCGCAATTATGATCCCAGATGACAATCTTGGTCTTGATACCTGCAGACGCAAACGCAGGACCAAGGTGTTCTTTAATGAATAATGCCTGTTCCTCAGCGGACATGACCATGCTGGGGTTGTTGCCGCCATGATGAGGTTCATTCTGTGGAGTAATTGCATCTATGATGATACCACGATCCTGCATTTGTAAAATATACCTGACAAAATACTGTGCATATACCGCATAGTGTTCTCTATTCAGACTTCCCCCAACAGAACTCGTATTTTCCTTCATCCATGCAGGGGCACTCCAAGGAGATGAGATGATCTTCAGTCGTGGGTTGATGGAGACAATACGGCGCAGGATCGGAATCAAATCCACGGTATCCGGCCCGAGGCTGAAATGAACCAGGGCGGTATCTGTCAATCCAGGAGGAAGGTCGTCATAACTGAATACGTAAGGACTTAAATCCGAAGCACCAAGACTGATACGCAGGTAACTGATGCCGAGTGCGTCGTCGTTGTTGCCAAACAACTCCATTAACAACGTCTGCTTACGTTCATCATTCATCTTATTGATCAGCATTGCACTCCCTCCCGTCAGCGTATAACCAAAGCCCTCTACGTTCTGGAATTCTTGCGACGTATTGATGTGAATGACATTGGCAGTATCATCCACCGCATCTGTGAAGAGAATGGTATCATGCCTCAGAAGTTTGTGTTCGTCGGGAGTTGTTACCCAGGTTTTGACGATGTGGTTTCTGTGAGTTTGCTCACGCTGTCGGCATGCAGTGAATATCGCAATGAATGAAAGGGCGAAAGAGATTATTTTCCAGGTTCTCATCGTATTGGATGCAAATTGTTCAAATATGGACAGGTTCGCTGCCCGAACTCACGGACATAGAGAGATACTGAAGAAAATTGCAAGAGTAGTATTGACTACCAGGCATACCTAAATTATTTAGGGCATCTGTGAACGCCAGAACCGTACTGAAGTAGCAGCGAGTAAGCCAACTCATGTTATCTACCTCGTCTTAATGAATTTACCTTAAAGATATCGACCCCCGCGACAAATTAAATCATATCTTGTCAGAGACATCAGGAATACGTGCAACTATGACAACAGCATCGCGGCGATCATTTCTCACAAATGCCGCTGTCTCTGCCAGTGGATTACTTTCAACGGGACTCTTAGGGTTTAGTGCTCCGTTACAGGAATTGTTGTCTGAGATCGATCGTTTCAGAGGAGGCCGCGTTGGCATGTCCTCTGCAAAAGATGAAGAGTTCTGGCATCTCATTCGTCAGGCTTATACCGTGTCACCGAATGTGATGAATCTCAATAATGGTGGAGTAAGTCCACAGCCACGTGTGGTACAGGAAGCTGTCGAACGCTATAACCGCCTGAGCAACGAAGCGCCTTCGTACTATATGTGGCGTATTCTGGACATGGGCAGGGAACCATTGCGTGAAAAGCTTGCCGATCTTGCAGGATGTAGTGCGGAAGAGATTGCCATACAGCGTAATTCTTCGGAGTCTTTGGAGACAATCATCTTCGGGTTGCCTTTACAACGCGGTGATGAAGTAGTACTCACAAAGCAGGATTATCCAAACATGATCAATGCATGGAAACAAAGAGAAAAGCGGGATGGTATTGTGCTTCGATGGCTGAATTTTGATTTTCCGATTGAAAATAGCAGAAGCATCGTAGATCAATTTGTCGAGGCATTTACCTCAAGGACGAGAGTTGTCCACATCACGCATATGATCAATTGGAATGGTCAGATACTGCCGGTAGCACAGATTGCACAACAGGCACATGCACGCGGTATTGAAGTTTTAGTCGATGGCGCACATACCTTCGCTCACTTTGACTTCAAGATCCCTGATCTGGAATGTGACTATTTCGGGTCGAGCCTCCACAAATGGCTGTGTGCGCCATTCGGAAGTGGTATGCTTTTTGTGAAAAAAGAAAAGATTGGAATGCTTTGGCCCTTGATGGGAGCCCCGGAACCAAATGGGACGGACATCCGGAAGTTTGAGCACCTGGGCACCCGTTCATTTGCTATCGAGCAAGCCATTGGACAGGCAGTGGATTTTCACCTGATGATTGGAATCCAGCGCAAACAGGAAAGACTCTTTTATTTGAAGAACTATTGGGCAAATGCAGTAAACACGTTACCGGGAGTGTCCATAGGTACCTCACTTCTTCCTGAGTATGGGTGTGCGTTGGGATTATTGCAAATCGAAGGCAGAGATCCCGGGGATGTATCAGAATACCTCTTTGAGAAATATAAAATACACACCGTCTCGATCAAATGGGAAAACATCCATGGTGTGCGTATCACCCCAAATGTGTACACTTTGACATCTGATCTGGATAAATTGGTGGAAGCCGTAAAAACATATCTTCAGACATCACCGGTCCCCCGGAAATGAAGCAAAAAAAGTTACCGAAATTACCGCTGATCCATAAAAAACTCATACCTTGCATATGTCTTTCTTGATTGCCGGAAGACAACTTTCACCCTCGACTATCAAATTCACCCGAACTAAGGATGAGAAAGCAGACTTTTCACGTTGTGAAAGGTTTCATTGTCTGATCTTTGAATCTAAGCCAAAGTGCTATGATATATCGTATTCATTATTGTTAAACTTTAAAAAGTTGTTTACATGAGAAGAATTTTATGTACTCTCTTATTCCTCAGTCCTATACTATGCATGGCGCAACAGCGCATTGGAAAAGAAATTCTGACACTGCAAAACAGTGGCGCGAAATTCCAACAAGTCGATCTGGTCAAGTATGAGTCAGAAGATTTGTCCAGAAATGCCGGCTTATCAGGCTTAAAAAAAGGCACGCTTCTCAGGCTGGACCTGAAAGCAATAGCCGAGCTTAAAAAAACGAATATGCCCCGCATCACCCTTACACTGCCAATTGCGGATCGGCGATTCCTGACTCTTGATTTGATAGAGCGCGATATCCTTACTCCTGATTTTGCGGCATTTTCGAGTGACAATCCTCACCAGCCACTGGTCTATGTGGGTGGGAAACATTATCGTGGTATTATCCATGATGATGAGGGCTCCATCGTCGCTCTGAGTGTGTTTGATGATGACGTCATGGCTTTAATCAGTAGTGAGGAAGGAAATTTTGTGATGGGTAAAATCAAAGGTTCAAATGAGAATCTGCATATCTTCTATAGAGAGGCTGACCTGGAAGCAAAACCAGTTTGGGAATGTGGAACCCAGGATGATGGCATCGGATATACGAAAGAGGAGCTCTCATCTCAACTCCATCAACGTGATGTAGGAGATTGCGTCCAGGTCTATATCGAAATCGACGACGACATTGTCACAGATAAAGGCGGTGCCACGAATGCCATCAATTTTATTACAGGATTGTTCAACCAGGCAATTACACTCTATGCAGCTGAAAGCATAACAATGTCGCTCTCTGAGATCTATGCATGGACCACAAATTCACCTTATTCCGGTACCTCTTCATCGCAAATGCTGACATCATATCAGAACAATACAGGATCATTTAATGGAAATCTATCACATCTTGTGTCGTATCAAGCGAGTGGTGGGATTGCAGCAGGCTTCAACGGAATCTGCAATGCAAACCCTGACCTGAGTAAATGTTTCAGCAGCATCGATGCTACATACGCTATCGTGCCGACGTATTCCTGGTCAGTCATGGTGATCACGCATGAGATGGGCCACCTGATCGGATCACGTCACACGCATGCATGCGTCTGGAATGGCAACAATACAGCTATCGATGGTTGTGCCGGTTCAGTGGAAGGTACATGCTCTCTGCCAGGATATCCTCCTGAAGGAGGTACAATCATGAGTTACTGCCATCTGCAAAGTGTTGGTATCAATTTTAATCTCGGCTTTGGACCACAACCTGGTAATGTGATCAGAAATACTGTTAATGCGGTGGGTAATTGTCTCACAGCAACCTGCACACCGCCGCCACCGGAATATTGTGCCGCTGAAGGTACAAGTCAACAATATGAATGGATACAGACCGTCGCACTTGGATCTATCAATAATAATAGCGGCAATAGTGGTGGGTATGGAGATTTTACAGCTCAAAGTACTTCATTGACCCAGGGGACCGCTTATACGATCACCTTAACACCTGGCTTTTCCGGAGCGGCGTATAACGAGGTTTGGCGTGCCTGGATCGACTATAACAACGATAAAGACTGGAATGACGCAGGAGAACAGGTCGCAGCGGGTTCTGGTACCGGTACGTTGAACATTTCATTCACAGTGCCATCATCAAGTCCCCAGGTGACGACTCGTCTGCGGGTTTCCATGCAATACAATACTGCTCCACCTCAATGTGGAAGTTATACGTATGGTGAAGTAGAAGATTATACGGTAGTAATCGGTGGTGGGGGTGGACCGACCTGTTCCGATGGAATACAGAACGGAAATGAGACAGGTGTGGACTGTGGCGGCTCATGCCCGGCGTGTCCTACATGTACGGACGGAATTCAGAATGGAGATGAAGAAGGAGTGGACTGCGGTGGAAGCTGCCCAAATGAATGCCCTGATGGCACGGTTCTCCTTGGACATTTCTTTGAAACAGGCTGGGATGGTTGGGCTGACGGAGGTGTAGATGCTACGCGATACTCCGGGGCGAGATCATGGGAAGGCAACTATTCAATCAATCTCCAGGATAATAGCGGAGTCCCCTCTGCGATGACCTCTCCGACAGTCAATCTTACAGGATATTCGTCTGTAGAATTGGAATTTTACTTCTATTCTCATAGCATGGAAAATGGGGAAGATTTCTTTTTGCGCTATTACAATGGATCTACGTATACAATAGTGGCGACATTTGTTGCTGGTGCAGGGGGCTTTACAAATAATAGCTTTTGGACTGCAACGGTCACCCTTACAAGTGCCCAGGTAAACTTTGTCTCGAATGCGAAGTTCCGTTTTCAATGTGATGCCAGTGACAATAATGATGATATCTATATTGATGCAGTCACTTTGACCGCATTCAATAATACGTTACCCGAACCCGGACAGGTTATCAGCCTTGCAGAAAGGGATAACCAAAATGGAAGAGGATTAGAAAGCGGAGAGAATCAGGAGGTTGTGCTCCATCCAAATCCTGCAACGGACATTATCCGGATACAATACGATGGAGTCATAGATGAAGTCAGAATTATTTCGGCGCAGGGTAATGAAATTCGTTCGTTCGAAACAGGAGCTGATTTCCGGGAAGTAAACCTGAAAGACATGCCTTCTGGTATCTATGTATTGATGCTGCGCACCGGAGATGCGTGGATTCCGAAAAAATTTATGAAGTCATAAAGAATGATTGTATATTAGGGTCATCAGACTATTATGAAAAGATCCCCGGCAACGGCTTTGTGCAGTTGTCGGGGGTTTTAATTTTTAAGATGTTTCGCCCTGATGTACGTCAGAGTGATCTTTCTTCCGGAGCGAACTTCGATCCTTTTCGCGGCTCCAAAACGTTCGATGAGACTACGAAGTAGAAGCTCCGGATGGAATGAAAATGAAAATGAAAAGCGGGAAATCAGGAGCTTGTCATTTTCATTGACACAGTACCCTAGGCGAGACTCCCGACCAGGCTCGGGGTAAGCTTCCTTCGACATGCTCAGGACAAGTCTCGTCCCGTATAAATATTTATTGAGAGTTTGAGAGTACCGAAGGCGGGACTCCCCTCGACCAGGCTCGGGGTAAACTTCCTTCGACATGCTCAGACAAGTCTCGTCCCGAATAAATATTTATTGAGAGTTTGAGAGTACCGAAGGCGGGACTCGAACCCGCACATCTTTGCAGACACTGGATTTTGAGTCCAGCGCGTCTACCAGTTCCGCCACTTCGGCATCAAATAATCCTTGTTCAGACAAGATTGGTAAAAGTAGGATATTTTTTCACCCAGGACACCTGTACCTTTCCCGCGTGAAGAAACAAAGGTGCGGGGTGACGAAATAAAACTGGCACCCATGAGGCCAAGATGAATTGTCAGAATTAGTGATATATAGTTAAAAGTGATTCACTATCTTACGCAGGTTTTTTTCGAAAAAAGACAATAGAAATTAACGTTCAGATGGAAGAATTCAAACATCCGTATCGTATCAATCCGGATTATGATAAAGCGGTTGCTTACTTCTGCATGGAGTATGCCATTGATCAGTCTTTAAAGATTTACGCTGGGGGTCTGGGGTACCTCGCAGGTTCACACATGCGGAGCGCGTATACGCTGCGTCAGAATCTGATAGGCATCGGCATCTTATGGAAGTATGGATACTATGACCAGGTACGGCAGCAGGATGGCACCATGGGAGTTCTTTTTCAGGAAAAACAATACTCCTTCCTGAAAGAAACAGACATCAAATTTGTTGTCACTGTCCACAACCACGATGTCTGGGTGAAAGCATATTACCTGGAGCCACAGGTATTCGAAACCGCTCCCATCTTCTTATTGTCCACGGATCTTCCGGAGAACGACTACCTGGCGCGAACCATTACGCATCGTCTCTACGATAGTAATGTATCAACTAAAATCGCACAATACATCGTCCTTGGGGTAGGAGGGGTAAAGCTTCTGGAAACGCTTCACAGGGAAACTGATGTCTTTCATTTCAATGAAGCACATGCGCTTCCGGGAGCATATGCGTTGCTCGAAAAATATGGAAGCTTGCAGGAACTGCGCAAGCGTATGGTATTTACTACCCATACGCCAGTCCCATCCGGAAATGAAATCCATGATGTACAACTTCTCAATAGTATGAGCTATTTCGATGGTTTACCTTTTGAGAAAGTAAAGAGGAACTGCCTACTTGATGGACAGTCTTACAATCAGACGTTAAATGCACTTCATCTCGCTGGTATCGCAAATGGCGTATCAAAAATGCATGGTGAAGTAGCCCGCAAGATGTGGGAAGACGCCGGGGATATTTGTGACATTGGATCAGTGACCAATGCACAAAATGCGAAATACTGGCAGGATTCACGGCTTGCTGCTGCCTTGCAGGCTAGTGATGAGACCAGGTTGGTCAATCGCAAAAAGGTAATGAAACAAGCCCTCTTTGAAGTTGTGGCAGATCAGGGCGGAAAGCATTTTAGTCCAGACGTGCTCACAATTGTATGGTGTCGTCGCTTTGCTGAATATAAACGGGCAGATCTCATCACCAAGGACATGGAGCGATTTGAGAAACTCATGAAAAATACTGAGCATCCGGTGCAACTCATCTGGGCCGGGAAGCCATATCCACAGGATCAGGGTGCAATAGATGTATTTAACCGGCTCGTGTATCTGAGTAAAGGTTATGACAACTGTGTCGTACTTACCGGTTATGAGCTGAAATTGTCTGGTCTTCTTAAGGGTGGTGCTGACATTTGGCTTAATACTCCCAGGATCACACGCGAGGCTTCAGGGACCTCGGGTATGACTGCTGCAATGAATGGCGCTATCAACTTTTCGACGGCCGATGGATGGATACCGGAATTTGCCGTACATGGAATCAATACATTTATCATCGCGGCGGTGAATGCAGAACTTCCGAATCATCAGCAGGATTGGCTTGATCTGAACAGCATGTATCGCATCCTTGAGAAAGAGATCCTTCCAATGTACTACAATGAACCAGAAAGGTGGACAGCAATGGTCAAGAAAAGTATGTCTGATATTCTTCCATATTTCGATTCAGACAGGATGGCCGATGAATATTATCGTACCCTTTACAACTATGTGCATAAGATTGCCGCCAAACAGGTACCGACGCTTGCAGAGACGGAGTAATTATCACATCTTTTTATTGGGTTAAGTCTTGACGAGTCATGTATCATTTTACATATCTTCATGGCCTTGTTTCAGCGGGAGTAGCTCAGTGGTAGAGCATCAGCTTCCCAAGCTGAGGGCCGTGGGTTCGATCCCCATTTCCCGCTCAGAAAGCTTTCAGAATAGAGAGAAAATGTGGTTATCCAAAGGAGGAGCTCAGTAATAAAGCATCCCGATGGGGCCGTCAAAAAAGGCCATGGGTTCCTGTCAGAATCATGTCATTCAGGCGCGAATCCCCATTACTGCTCAGGAATAAGTTGTCGTCCCTTACGGCTCCATAGAGTTCGGCGATTCGGTGGAAACTTTAAGTAAAAACGTTAGGCGAGTCAGAGATTTGTTAATGAGATGATCGAGTACCTGATACAGGTATATCCGGGCCAAACCAATATAGTTAGATAGTGACGTGTAGTTATAATAACTGCGGTAAAGGGAAATCAAGTGAAAGGTCATCTTTGTTGCTGACATTTTTTAATTGGTCTTAAAGTTGTTAGGATTTCACATTGAAAGTACATAAAAGAAAGATGGAGATCAAAATCATCGCGATGATGTTGGCTTTAAGTCTGGGGTTACAATCTAAAGCTCACGTGGCATTGGACAACCCATTAGGAGGAGAGACGTTCATTGCTGGTGAGATCGTGATAGCAGAGTGGCACGAAACGATACCACACAATACCTTAAACTGGGATCTCTATTTTTCGTCTGATGAAGGGATCACCTGGGAAATCATTGAGGCGGACATTCCTTATGCGGTGTTGAGCTATGAATGGACGGTGCCGGAAATAATTACGACTCAGGGAAGAATACGTGTCGTACAGGATAATGAAGGAATGGATTATAATGACTTTAGCCAGAATTTTACAATCGTACCAGGACCACCTGAAATAGAGATTGAAGCGCAGGACCTGGCACTTGAATGTAATATAAATAATGAGGCGACAATAAACATTTGGCTGGACAGCCATGGCGGGGCTATTGCGACGAGTTTATGTGGTAATCTCATCTGGGCGAATGACTTTTCCGGACTGAGCGATGAATGTGGTGCTACCGGCTTTGCTTTGGTGACATTTACTGTTACTGACTCCTGCGGTCACAGCAGTATCACCTATGCTACAGTGGAAGTCACAGACAACAATACCCCGACCATTCATGTACCAGCTCAGTCAATTACAGTTGAATGTGACGGTTTGGGAAACACTGCACAATTGAACGCATGGTTAGATGGTCATGGGGGTGCCGTAAGCTCTGATAGCTGCGGATCGATTAGCTGGTCACATTCATTGACCACCCAGACTGACGATTGCGGCTCATCATTCAGCACTCTCGCCGTTTTCACAGTGACCGACGAATGTGGCGGCACGAGCACAACAATGGCTGAATTTACTACAGCAGACACCACTGCCCCAGGCATTTTAATACCAGCTCAAAATATGATTGTCAATTGCGATTTGACGAACCTGGATTCCATCGTTCAATTGTGGCTGGACAACCACGGCGGGTCGAGCGCCAGCGACATCTGTGGAGAGATTTCCTGGATACATGACTTTTCTCCCCTGAGTGATAGCTGTGAAGCCGCAATAATTCCAGTAATGTTTACAGCCATTGATGCATGTGGCAACAGCAGTACGACAATTGCTACAGTGGAAGTCACAGACAACAATAACCCGACGATTTATGTGCCAGCTCAGTCAATTACCGTTGAATGTGACGGCTCAGGCAACACCGAAGAATTTAACGCCTGGTTGAATAGTCAAGGGGGAGCCTTAAGCTCTGAGGGCTGCGGATCGATTAACTGGTCGCATTCATTGACCACTCAGTCTGACACCTGTGGCTCATCATTCAGCATTTTCGCCGTCTTCACAGTGACCGACGAATGTGGTGGCACGAGCACGACAAGTGCTGAATTTACAGCAGCAGACACGACTGCCCCAGGCATTTTAATACCAGCTCAAAATTTAACCGTCAATTGCGATGTGACCAACCTGAATTCTATCATTCAGTTGTGGTTGAATAACCACGGCGAGGCAAGCGCGAGCGACATCTGTGGAGAGATTTCCTGGATACATGACTTTTCTCCCCTGAGTGATAGCTGTGAAGCTGCGATCATTCCAGTAATGTTTACAGCCATTGATGCATGTGGCAACAGCAGCTCTACGATGGCAATGCTAACCATCGAGGCGCCTTCAGGAATTCGCTTACCATTAGAATATTTGAATATCAATGTCTTCCCCAATCCTTCAGGGGATTACATTCATGTCGAATTTGGAATAAAGGCAAATTCGCCTAAGACACTCCTTCTGTTCGATTTAAAAGGCAGCCTGGTTTGGGAAAAAATCGGTACCACAAATAACTATGATATCCGGATCGCTGACTTCAGCAAGGGTATCTATCTATTAAAAGTGATCACCGAAAGCGGATCACTCATCCAGAAGGTGGTTATCGAGTGATGAATTGCGGGCGAAGGTCCACGAAAGTAAGCGACGCCTTTAAGGCTCGATTCTTTCGGGATTAGAACCCCAACGGTTACTGCCCGAAATCCAATCCCACCAATAGCGAATTGATAAACGCATGTAGCTATGCAGCCCCTCGCCGTTATAGCAGGATGTGTATTTGATCCCTATGTGTGGTCGTAGCTCAGTTGGTTAGGGCATCCCGTCTCTATCAAATAGAGACGGGAGGGTCGCGGCTTCGAATCCAATGCCATCCTTAGCGAATTGATAAACGCATGTATCTTTGAGGCCGCTCTGATACCAGCAGAGCGTGTTCAATTTCATATGGTGGTCGTAGCTCAGTTGGTTAGAGCATCAGATTGTGGTTCTGAGGGTCGCGGGTTCGAATCCCGTCTTCCACCCAAACAAATTCAAAGGCCTTGCGCAGCAAGGCTTTTTATTGTGGTGGAGAAAACGAACCGCAGGTTTGAATATTTGTCAATTTGCTGGAGGCTCCGGATTGAGAACAAACTTGCGTGTAACCGGATTCAGATCAGTGTTAACACGTTTACCTTCTGGATCAACAAGCGTTAACGTGATTTTATTTTCACCTGCTGGTAACCCTTCTATATAATAAGGTTGCCATGATGATAGCATGTGAACCTCGCCATTGATAGTTGCTTGCACACGGTGAGAAGCGTCAGGATTTATTAAATAGTAATCAAGCATCACTCTCCTGGTATCGGCTTCACCATCGTATGCACCTTTAGGTCTGCTGTAAAAGACCATTGGTTCTGAAATCGGCGAGGATTGTGTGATGTTTTTGTCTTTCACTGTTGCCTTAATCGCAATAGCAGCCTGGCGGGCTTTCAAACTTTCATGATAGGAACGTGAAAGGAAAGCCAGGATATAATGTTCACCATCCGGGACGTCATAATCAAAAGTGCTCTCGTATTTAGCAACATAAGGCATATTGTCCACGATGAGGTGGATATGCTGTCCTTCTGCACTGTTCGCACAGCCCTTGGCAGCGGCATCGGGAGTCTGCATGCCCAGCTTATAAGACTCACCGGCGATCTCGAATGTGAACCTGCCGTTTCTGTATTCCATCTTAGTGATCAACGCATCGGGGTAGTCCTGCGAAGGTCCGAAAGCTGTCAGTGTATACTTTGTTGAATCCGGACTTCCTCCGCTTTCCGTTGATTCCGTACTTTGTTTACAAGAGAATGTGAGAAATCCGACAAAGATTCCAGGTAAAAGACTTTGAGTTAGGAAATTAGATTTAGTCATTTTGCACTAGATTTTAAACGAAGGTAGGAAATCACGCAATTCATAGCACGTCTTTGCAGCAGAACATCTCACCCGGCGATACTGAACTTGTCACCTTATTGCGACAAGATCCCGACAGGGCCATGCCGCGTATTTTTGAGAAATACTATGAAGAGGTCTGCAGCCATATCTATCGTATCATACCAGTCAACGAAACCTGTGAAGACATTGCCCAGTCAATATTTCTGGAACTCTGGAAAAAACGGCGCAACATGGATATCCGTACGTCCATAGGTGCATACCTTCATAAAATGGCATTGTCGCGTGCTCTAAATTATCTCCGCGACAATAAAAAACACAAGCATGAACCGGAGGAAAGCCTGGGTTCTTATCATATCGATGACAATCCATTGAGGAAGCTGATGGACAATGAACTTCATGCGGTGATTCAACGTACCATTGATAAGTTACCTGCAAGGTGCCGTGCAGTTTTTGTGCTGAGCCGGTTTGAAGGGATGTCGTACCAGGAAATTAGTCGCGCACTTGACATTTCACCGAAAACCGTTGAAAATCAGATCAGTAAAGCACTCCTCTTGCTGAGGTCTGCGGTACAAAACTATGATAGGGGAAAACCTGAATAATCGTGTCATTGTAAAAGCATGGAAAATATGCCTGGGAAAGAAGAATTGATCCTCATACACCGATATCTGTCTGGATCGATGCAGGAGCCTGAGCAACAGGAGTTTGAGCACCGTTTGACTCAAGAACCTTCCTTAGCAAGACTAAAGGAGGAGCTGTCTGTGATTTGGGCTGCGTCTGTACAGTATACCGCTCCACAGTTTGATAGTCAAAAAGGATACAAGACATTTCAACAAAATCTGCAACCAACCCGCGTCAACAGACCAGTGTGGTTTGTTTCGGCAGCCGCAGTCATCCTGGTGTTGATTGTTGGTGGGATCTATCTGCAACGCGAGAGTATAACTCTGCAAGATGTGCAAGCCTCTTCGTTCACTGCCCGGATTCTCAAGGATGGGTCAAAATTGGAATTGCGTCCAGGTGCGCATTTACGTATACCGGAATCGTTCAGAGGACGCGCACGAAAGATAGAAATTGTACGTGGCGAAATCTTTTTTGAGATCGCTCCCGATAAAGCTCGTCCCTTCATCATCCGGCATGATTGGGCACAGGTGAAAGTTGTCGGCACCGAATTCGCAATATCCATTGATACCACGGAGCACACATTCACTCTGAGGGTCACAGAAGGAGAGGTCACTTTCACTCCACAACTGAGCAAGCAAACAATTCCTGTGCGTGCAGGAACCGGACTGACATTCGACGCTGATACAAGGATTATAGAGTTTATCCCCAACCTCGATCCCAATTCTGTCTCATGGCACACTGGAGTAGTAACTTTCAATGATACTCCAATGAAGGCAGTTGTTGCGGATTTGATGCATCACTATGGAATCCGGATTGAACTTACAAATTCAACGATAGAAGGATGTCGCTTTACTG
>DATDQA010000058.1:0-11425 GCA_035292505.1 Saprospiraceae bacterium
GGATAAAATCCTTTTAGAAAAAGCCATAAAAGACACTGATAAGGAACTGGAAATCCTTTCTTTTAAATTGGACCGGACGGAAAAAGTCAAACGGACTACCGCCATTCTATTGGAAGAAACCATTGAAGAGCTGGAACAAAAGAGAAAAGCCATTGAGGAAGCCAATGTGGCTTTGCAAAAATCACTGGAGGAACTGAAAGCTGCACAGGCCCAACTCATTCAATCCGAAAAAATGGCTTCCCTCGGTGAACTCACTGCCGGTATCGCTCATGAAATCCAGAACCCGTTGAACTTCGTCAATAATTTTTCCGAGGTGAATAAAGAATTACTTGTGGAAATGAAAGATGAAATTGGGAAGGGTAATCTGGATGAAGTGAAAGCAATCGCAGCGGATGTCATCGCCAATGAAGAGAAAATCAACCACCATGGAAAACGGGCAGATGCCATTGTAAAAGGCATGTTGCAACACAGCCGCACAAGTACCGGGGTTAAAGAACCGACAGATATCAACGCCCTGGCAGATGAATACTTACGGCTGGCTTATCATGGATTAAGAGCGAAGGACAAATCCTTTAATGCCACAATGAAAACGGATTTTGATGAAAATATTGGTCTCATTAATGTCATCCCACAGGACATCGGAAGGGTGATCCTCAACTTAATTACTAATGCATTTTATGCAGTAACAGAGAAAAGTCGAACGACAAACGGCGACAAACAGTCCACAGTCCACAGTCCGCAGTCCGCAGTCATCGGCCATCAACAATCATCCATCATCCATCATCCATCAGTTTTCAGCCAGAAGCCAGAAGCTAGTAGCCAATATGAACCAACCGTCACCGTAAGCACAAAGAAACTAAAGGATACAGTTGAGGTCAGAGTTGCCGACAATGGCAATGGTATTCAGCAGCATGTACTGGATAAAATCTTTCAACCCTTCTTCACGACGAAGCCCACAGGGCAGGGAACAGGATTGGGGTTATCCCTGAGTTATGATATTGTAAAAGCACATGGCGGGGAACTAAAAGTAGAAACAGAAGAAAGCAATGGCGCGGAGTTTATAATTACTTTACCTATAAACTCATAACTTTTCTTTATGAAGATCTTAGTGGTGGATGACGAGAGAGATGTACAAATGCTGTTTGAACAGCGCTTCAGGAGAGAAATTCGGAATGGCGAAATGAACTTTGTCTTTGCTTTTTCCGGTGAGGAAGCGTTGATATACCTTGAGGAACGTGACCATGGCGCCGTGCTGATTCTTTCTGATATCAATATGCCTGGCATGAACGGATTGGAATTACTGAAGCGCATCAAAGAGGCACATCATGTGCCACCACCAGTAGTCATGATGATCACGGCGTATGGTGACCCTGAAAATTATCGCACCGCGATGCGATTGGGCGCAGATGATTTTCTTACCAAACCACTCGAATTTAGCAGGTTAAAGGAAAAGCTAAAGGCAATCCAGCTATGACAAAAATCCTGGTAGTCGATGACGAGGTGGATCTCGAAGTCCTGATCAAGCAAAAGTTCCGCCAGAAGATTCGGGAACACCGCTATGAATTTGTCTTTGCCATCAACGGCAGACATGCCCTGGAGCAACTGGAGCAACATGCGGATATAGACATCCTCCTTTGCGATATCAATATGCCCGAAATGGATGGATTGACGTTGCTTTCCAGACTCAATGAGCAGAGCTCATTGTTGAAATCGGTCATTGTCTCCGCATATGGCGACATGGACAATATTCGCACTGCCATGAACCGTGGGGCCTTCGACTTTATCACAAAACCTATCAATTTCGAAGACCTCGAGCTGACAATGGAGAAAACCATCAGACATGTGCAGCAGATGCGCGACACGATCAGAGCTATCAAAGAAAATAACATCCTCAAGATGTATGTCGATGAGACGGTGCTGAATTTTATGGATAGCCGTGAGTTTGAATCATCGCTGATGGTGAATGAGACTGTAGAAGCCACAGTTGCTTTTATTGATATCTGCGGTTTTACAGCCTTCGCCGAAAGAGAAGCGCCGGATACAGTCGTGAGATTGCTCAATAGTTATTTTGATGTGATGGTAAAGGAGATCATTGCTGAAAACGGCTTTGTAGACAAGTTCATCGGCGATGCGATTATGGCTGTCTTCCGGGGTGAGTATCATCTCGACAGAGCCATCGACACGTGTCTTGCTATCAGAAGGAAAATTGCGGAACTCCCCAACACATCAGGGGATATCTTCTTTTCTCCAAAAGTGTCTATCGGCATCAACACCGGTGAGATGGTTTCAGGCAACATCGGCTCCGTGACCCTGCGCCGCCTGGACTATACCGTGATCGGCGATACCGTGAACACTGCCCAACGCTTTGAGGCCGCAGCCAAAGAAGGACAGATCATCATCAGCGAATCCGCCTATGAAAAAATCAAGGAGTCTTTCAACTGCCGCAAAGTGGGTGAAGTGAATCTGAAGAATAAAACAAGTCCGGTGGTGATTTATGAGGTGCTGGATTGAAATCCAGTCTCCAGTCCTCAGTTTTCAGTCCCCAGTCCATGCTGACTGAAGACTGCGGACTGCCGACTGAGGACTATTTCTTCTGCCTCTTAAAAAACTGAACTTCTCTCTCATGCTTTTCTGCCGCCTCACGTGTTTTGAACGTGCCCAGGTTCCTGCGCTTTCCTGTCTTCGGATTTTTCTTACTTGAATACAGACGGTATTCTCCGGATTTGAGTTTTCTGATCATGATGTAGATGGTTTACCAATATTAATTGTCATACATCCGACAAACTCCTCACATTCAAATTCCCGGCGTTTGTTAAACTCCAGTTTGAGGATAGGATAATCTCTTCTTTTTCCATTAACATTAACAAATCCACTATTTAATAATTCTACATGTAGAATTTGATGTCGGCGAGTTTGGTAATAAGATCTGGAAGAAAATGGTTTCTAATTTCCCAAACTATTGAGTAATCAATTCCGAAGTAGTGATGAACGATTCTGTTTCTGAAACCGCGGATTCTGTGCCAATCAATGTCATCGTATCGCTCCTTGAAATCATCGGGAAGTCGATTCGCTGCTTCGCCGATAATCTCAAAATTTCAGATAACCGCATCTATCGTTTTACCATCCTTGCAGAAGTCATCAAAAGTCAAGCCATTGGTATACTCGAGAATTTTGGTACAACTGTCAATAATGTCCTGTACCAAAAGATCAGGTAGGCGTTCAGACATAGACGATTTCAGATTCTATGGCACGGTAGTACTTTGGTTTGATGCCTTTTCTTGATACTAAGTCAACTGGTTTCTTGAGTTTATTTTCAAGGACATCTGCGAGATCAATGAACTCAATACCTATGGGTTGGCTAAACTCTACAATAATGTCAATGTCGCTGGTAGGATTGTAGTCATCTCTCACGACGGACCCAAACAAGCCGATTGAGCTAACGGCATATTTCTGCACGAGTTCTGGTTTCAACTCTTTCAGCGCTTTTATGATGATACTTAATTGGTGCGACATGTGTCAAAAATAGTCAAATCAGGGTTGTGTATGATTATGCTGCTACGAATTTGAAACCGACTCATTTCTTTCATCTACTGAACCAGATCAGCAAAAAATCAGAAACTCACTGAACCAGAACAGTAAATTCTGGTATTTTCGCTGATTCAAATCAGTAAAATGGAAAATTTGGTCGGAAAATCGCTGGATTACTTGGCTTCGACACCTGAAGGCTTCATTCGGCCATTTACTCAAACCATAGATTGGAGTGCTCGGCTGATAGGGGTGAAAGGCGCGCGTGGCGTGGGTAAATCCACATTGATTCGCCAACATCTCAAACAATCCACACATGTGAAGAATGCGATTTATGTCAGTCTTGACGATCCGTATTTCACGGACAATGATTTTGAGCACGTCCTCGATCAGCTTCGTGCCAGGGGATATACACACTTCTATCTTGATGAAGTGCATCGTCTGAAAGGATGGGCGCCGGTGGTTAAAAGCTTTTACGATAGATTTCCCACGCTGCATTTTGTGTTTTCAGGTTCATCTCTTCTGGATATGCAGGATATCGGAGCAGATCTTTCGCGTAGGGCAATTATGTATGAGATGCCCGGGCTTTCATTTCGTGAATATCTGATTGTGAAAAAGATTGCACTTTCCTCATCGGTGACATTGGACCAGATCTTCAAAGAGCATCAGCATATCAGTCGTGAGATCGCTGTGGATTTTATACCGTTGACATCCTTTCATGAGTATCTCAGAGGTGGCTACTATCCATACTTCACTGAAGGCCCTCATGTATATCATATCCGGTTATCACAAAGCATACGCACTGTTCTTGAATCAGACATGTCATCCATAGAAGGATATGACGGGAGCAAGGCAAACGTGTTATTGAAGCTGCTTTATATTCTCGCGGGTAGTGTTCCATACAAACCCAATATTTCTCTTCTTGCGAAACGCACAGGCCTGCATGCAAATACTGTCGTAAAGTATCTGCACTATCTCGAACGCGCACGCATCCTGAGTTTTCTCTGGGCTCCAAACAAAGGCATGAGCCTTCTGCAAAAGCCTGATAAGGTATACCTCGACAACAGCAATCTTGCGTATGCAATCCGTGGCCCCGAAGTTAACATCGGCAGCATCCGTGAACTATTCTTTCATAACCAGGTGAAGCAGGTTGCCACTCTGATCTATACACCTACTGCGGACTTTCTTGTTGATGAAAAATATCTTGTCGAGATTGGGGGACCAGGCAAAAGTGTATCAAAAGACAAAGACATGTATGTCGTCAGGGATGGGATTGATCATGGAGCGGAGAAGGTAATCCCGTTGTGGTTATTTGGGTTTTTGTATTGAATTTCGCACCACGTCTCTGATTTGTTTGCTCACATGTCTTTATTGTCAGACAGGGGGGTGAGGACAAAAGAGTCCATTGAATGCTGTGTAAGACGATATTGAATTTACGCGTAAGAAGAACAGAAGTGCATATCGTATTTTTACAATTACTTTCTCCCAAACGTTCGTAAGTTAGCCCTGCTCGTGCCAAAGGCATCCCTTTGGGGTAGGTTCTACGAACACTCCGAGGTTGCTAGCAACAATAACCATTGTAGTATACAGCGACGGGTTTTACAATTTGATTTACACCTACCTCCCCACTTAAAAACAGGAATGTTTCACTCCCCTTTATGCCAAACTGGATGATATAGTCTGTTTTTGTATCACTGTCAAGGTCGCCTTTCCAGATCACTACTGCGAAATTCCCCAACTCTTCGGCTGGATTTAATATCTGCCTTTTCCCTTCACGGATCAATGTGAGCTGTCCATTATTTTTATTGTATTCGAATTCAGAGTGAAAGGCATCATCGGGATTGAAATCATCTTCATTTTCCAGGTGATTAAATGCACCAGAAATTTGTTCAAGGTGTAAACCGTCTTTTGCTCCAATAATAAAAAGCAAGTTCCTCCGCTCGTCTGCTGAAATGCACAAAGGGAACATTCTGTCAGTGCGGTCAATAAAATACCTTAATTGAACCTCTTTTGCCTTAACCGCGCCGTCAGCAAGTTGAAAAATTCCAAACCAATGCATTTCTGGTATGAAATGGAAATTGTCAAAACACGAACACCACGGAAACTGCAGGATATACTCTTTATTTAACTGTGGGTGCTTCGGCGCCTGTTCTATCAGTTCTGGATAGATTTCATAGAGAAAGGCATCAAAAGCATACCCATTCATACCCTTATAATTCACTTTGATCCAGTGACCAATAAGATCTCTTGTAATAATCTCGGCATCAGAAACGGAAATTTCGTAGGTGCCGAGTGTATCATCGATCAAGATATTCTCGTCAGAAATGCTGATAATCGCACCAAATGGAATTCTATCAACCACTTCGGATGAAATACCCGGACTTTCCCGTAAGTTCAATCCAGTCGTTGAAATGACCCTTCTTAATCCGGACTTATTTTCTGATAAAACATCCTGACAATAGAGAACTTGTATTGTTAAGAAATAGATCGATAACAGGAATAACGTTCTCATCAGGATTGTCATATTGAAATTACATTCTCACGCAATTCGGTAAAATATCTTGTCAGGCAAATTCCTTTCGTTACACCCATACCTCGCAACACGTACCCTGCCAACGCTCGTGCCAAAGGCATCCCTTTGGGGTAGGTTCTGCGAACGCTCTGAGGTTGCTAAATCACCCTCTCAATAATCTTCCCCGTCTTCTTCTCCTTCAAAATCACCTTCTTAGCCCCATAATGCGTGACCTCCTCTTTCACGAGCCAATGATCTGCATCATATTCAGGCTGCGCTGAGATTTTTTCTACATCATTCAGTCCATGCCAAACAGCGAGTTGCACGGGTTCCCATTGTTTTGACCTGGCGGATTTATATGCGGCATCTAGAATGGCGTTTACAACATAACCATCATAGAATGTCTCGCGCGGTGAGCGTTGGGTTTCTATCGCATCAAACATGTCGGCGAACATATGATTATATCCGAGTTCATTGAGTTCGTCGCCGACGGGGTAAAGCCAGCCGCGATCGGTCTCTGCTTTCTCTGCGACATAGCCAGCACCGGCTGCACCGGTTGTAAAAATCTCAAGACCGGTACGGAGAAAGCCATTGCTCCAGATCGTTCCTTCACTTCCCATCACCTCATCGCGCAGATCGAGGCCACCGCGGAAGGTCCAGCTTACTTCGAACTGTCCGATGGCACCGTTCTGATATTTCACGAGCCCGATGGCATGATCTTCAGCATCGATGGGTTTTACTTGTGTATCTGCCCAGCACATGACCTCCATTGGGCGGATATCCTTGCCAATATAAGTACGTGCGATCTCCACACAATGGCATCCGAGGTCGAGCATCGCGCCACCACCTGCGAGTTCTGCATTCCAGAACCAGTCGGAGTGCGGACCGGGATGAGCCTCACGCGAGCGTGCCCACAGGATGCGACCCAGTGCGCCGCTCTTGATCGTCTCCCATGACTTGATGAACTTCGGTGTGTAGACGAGATCTTCGAGATAGCCATGAAAGATGCCTGACTCCTCAACTGCTTTCAACATCCGTAGGCCTTCTTCTGCATTCCTGCCGAGAGGCTTTGTACAGAGGACGGGTTTCTTATGTTTAGCACAAGCTCGCACTGCTTCTTCATGCAGATAATTTGGCAGAGCGATGATGACTGTATCGACGTCCGGATGTGCAACTGCCTTCTCAATACTTGTGGTCCAATGCGCGGTTTGATAGTCATTAGCAAAGCGTTCTGCGCTTTTCTCACTTCTACTTTGGATCATGACAATCCGGTCCCGGTTTCTGTAGCCCTGGATCGAGTCGGCATAGAAGCGGCCGATGAAGCCTGAGCCTAGCATGGCGATGTTTCTCATAAAAAATGCTTTTAGCTTTTGGCTGTTGGCTTTGTTTCATACAACCCTTCGACACTTCGGCAAACTCAGTGGAGACCAAGCTCAGGGTAAACTCACAAAGGTCACAACTAAACCAAAAGAAACAATATGGTTTTGAATTTCCTTAGCCTCAGCCTTCGCCTTCGCCTATGATTTCTGTTCAATCTTCTCATTCTTAAACGCAACCGCATACAGCACCATCACCGCCGCTGCAATGATTGCCGGAATAATCCAGATCATCTTCCATGCATGACCACCTTCAGCGATTGCGTATTGATTGTAGATCTTACCTGCGAGCCAGAAACCGATAAGCATGCCGAATCCGTAAGTCGCAAGTGTGATCAGACCTTGTGCCGAACTCTTGATTTTATCTCCCGCCTTGAAGTCGGTATAGATCTGTCCGGAGACAAAAAAGAAATCATAACAAATACCGTGCAGGATAATGCCGAGGAAAAGCATCCATATTCCTTGTCCGGCATCGCCATATGCAAAAAGCAGATAGCGTATAGCCCACGCTGCCATACCGACGATGAGCGTTGTCTTTAGTCCGAATCGCTTAAGAAAGAATGGAAGGAGTAGCATAAATGCGATTTCTGAGATCTGCCCGAAAGTCATGTTCCCCGCAGCATTCTTCATGCCTTCCTCATTCAAGAAGATGTTTGCATTCTGATAATAAAAAGCAAGGGGGATGCAGATGAGAATCGAGGAGAGGAAGAAAATCAAAAAATTTTTGTCTTTCAATAAGCGAAGGGCATCAAGACCGAGGATATCTCTTATTGTCACTTTTTGACCGGTACCAAGACGTGGTGGTGTGTCGGGAAGAAAGAAACTGAATACACCTAAGAATGCTGAAGCACCTGCAGCCATGTAAAAGGTATTCTTCAAAAGACCTTTTGCTTCCCAATGCATCGCATATCCAATGATTAATCCCGCTACAATCCATCCAATCGTCCCCCATACACGGATGTTCGCAAAGTGTTTTGATGGATCATTCATCTGGCGGAAGGAAACCGAGTTCACCAGAGCGAGCGTCGGCATATATATAATCATGTAAAGAAGCAAAGCAGGATAGAATGACGAGAACTGATCCGCCGACGCAGCGAAGTACATGAGCACAGCTCCTACGATGTGCAGGATACCCAGCACTTTTTGTGCAGCAAAAAATCGATCCGCGATCAAACCGACAATAAAGGGGGCAATAATCGCCCCCAGAGATTGGGTCGAGTATGCAGCTCCAATCTGGCCTCCTTCAGATAAGAGGACTGTTCCCAGGTAAGTGCCCATTGTGACAAACCATGATCCCCAGATGAAGAATTCCAGGAACATCATGAGCGAGAGCTTAAAGCGTATGAGTGAAGACATCGTGTGATTATAAATAATGAATGATTATCCTGGAGCGGGGATTTTATTCCCTTCGCACAGTTGATCTTTTATTTTCTCAGCCTTAAAAATGGGAAAAATTCGGCTGGATATCTCACGCGGAGAAGAAGATTCGAACCTTGCGGCGTTCCCAAGACCTGTCCCAAAGGGACTCCTTTGGAGCGAGCGTTTGACTGAGAGGGCCAATCCACATGAGGTTCACGGGTGCAAGCACTACCTGAAATGAAGTGATACTACTTCAGGGCGCGCTACAAGGTACATCACAATGTGCGGGAGCTTAATAAAGGAAGATAACAGCCTAACTTGCCAATAAAGGCCCTTTAAAATTCACCCTTTTGCGCTCTTTGCGTCCTTGCGTCTTTGCGTGGAATCTCCATTCCAATCCCATAAAGTCCTTTGTGTATCTTTCACTTTTATGCAAGACGAGACCCCAAAGAATATCCAAAAAGCCGAGCTGCCTCTGCGTGGCGACGAAAGTGGCAGTGATGCTGAATTGGAAAAGTTACGGCGCTCGTCCATGCGCATATCCCGCATTATCATTCCTATCATTCTTGGACTTGCAGTCGTCGGGTATCTGATGTGGAAGAATTTTGATCCTGAGGAGTTCAAAAAGATTTCATGGGGACCGAAGACCGCGATTTGGATGAGCATAGGTCTTGTGATGCTCGTCATGAGACATCTGTCTTACTCTTATCGTCTTTGGATTCTTGCCGAACGCTCCTTTTCATTTGTCAAGTGTATCGAGCTGATCTTCATCTGGCTATTTAGTTCTGCGGTGACTCCGACGAGCGTAGGTGGATCAGCGGTTGCATTGATTTTGCTTTCGAAGGAAAAACTTTCGTCAGCACGTACCGCAGTAATCGTTTTGTACACGGTCGTCACGGACACATTCTTTTTCATCATCACGCTGGCTTTCCTGTATCTGGTTCTTGGCCCATCAATGTTGCGACCGGATCTCATCTCTGTATTCGAGATCGACAGGTGGGGGAAAACCTTTTTAATCGGTTACTGCGTGATGTTTCTCTACGGCAGCTTCTTCGCTTATGGGCTGTTTATTGATCCGCATCGTCCGCGTCAGATTCTGGATTGGGTCACAAGAGGCAAACTGTTTGGGCGGTTCAGAAAACAGGCTCTCCAGACAGGACATGAGTTCGTGGAAGCATCGCGTGACATTGTGCGCAGGACATGGCAGTTTCACTTGCATGTGATTGTTGCTACGATTCTCGCGTGGTCATGCCGATTTATTCTGCTGATCTGCATCATCCTGGCATTTGTCCCGGGGGCGGTATTCGATGGCGTCAGCCAAATCCATCAATTCGCAAGGATCGAAGGCATGTTCGTGATTATGGAATTCAGCCCGACACCCGGAGGTTCAGGGATCGCTGAGTACGCGGTCAGTGCATATCTGAAAGACTTCGTACCAGTCGGCATCGTTTTTATCGTTGCGTTTATCTGGCGCTTCCTCGAATATTACTCCTATCTCCTCATCGGTGTCATTATTGTCCCTACATGGATCCGCAAAGTCTACAAAAGATCGAAGAAGCAGAAGAAATCTAAAGCCGATCGGCAAGGATAAGTACCGCAGCCCCCCGATCGACTTCTCCGCGTTCGAGAAAAGAAGCTGCCAATACATGCAGTCCTCCGATGTCATGGTTATTGAGAAGTTCGTATACACCAGGAATTTCACGGGCTGATGCGATCACAGACTCATCAGGAAGCGCCACCATACCTGCAAGCGTGCCCAGTTGATTTCCAGTCAGAATCCGGCTATCACGGATACTTCCAGGAAGATTATCATAGCCTATTGTGATGATCTCCTGTGGTTGTGGAATGGTATACAATGCTTCTCCGCTGGCCCGGGCATAATAAGCTCTGCCCATGCGCCCCATGAGATCTATCTTATCGGGATCGATGCGTCCTCTCTCATCGATGACCTCTTCATTGACATGGATACAGAGCACATCACAGATGATCAGATGTCCTGCACCTCCACGATCTCCGAGTGTGATGATTTCACGCAAGCGACATTCCATGTGCGATGGAGATTCCTTTACGCGGAAGGGTTTCACAAACTGAGACGGCATAGGTGTAAGACCCGATTTTTCAAATTCATTGACAATGGTGGGAAATTCAACGCTGCAGACGGCCATCTGCCGGACGATATGATATGATACACTATTGATGACACATTCTCCAGTCTCCCGGATATTTGCCAGAGTGTCTTTGGTTGTATTGTTGCGCACACGACGATTTGATGAAAAGACGACAATCGGTGGATTGCTGGAAAAGGCATTGAAGAAGCTGTAAGGTGCCAGGTTTGGGTTACCCTCTTTATCTAATGTGCTTACAAATGCGATCGGTCGGGGAGCTACAGTCCCGAGCATAAACTGATGAAAATCAGGTATGGGAATCTGACCTGGTATGATGGTGCGCATGCTCATTTCTATAATTGAATTTGTAATGTAAAATAAATGCACACATCTTATCGGATCAAAGGTGAGTCTACTCCGAAAAGTGCTTCACTGCCCCCTGACCCCCTAAAGGTGGAACCGCCGCCCGCGTAATACATTGAAATTCAATGCGCGTGGACTTCCCCTTCAGGGGATTGAGGGGTGAGCATGGGCAAAAGATGACTTTT
>DATDQA010000059.1:0-50531 GCA_035292505.1 Saprospiraceae bacterium
GGAATAGGGCAACGATCCAAAATTACAGGATCTCCCGGAGGTAATGTGGCTGGAATAAGAAGGCTCATCCATATTGTCCCCAAGGCAAACAGAACGACGAACCACACAGGTCTCAGTATATGCATAAAAGTTGTTTAACCGGATAAAAGTAACAAGATATAAAGTCTGGGGTACCGGATATCGGTAAATCGAACAAAATCCGCCGGAAATATATGATCAAGGCGATGAGACGTTGCTTGAGAATTCAGTTTTGTACATTGGAGCACAAATGCGTTTCATCGCTTTAATCATTGCCCTTGGATTCACTGCCTTCAGCAGGCAAATAACAAACTCATCTTTCTCATAGGGATGGAACGTGATTATACTCCTCTGATCACCAGGTTTCAGAATGACGAATTCTTGTATTGCACGTATATCTATGGCATGATGGTCAACAACGGGGACTACACGGAGGCAAGGGATTACCTTGCAGTGATAGGCGCTTCGGGAGAAGAACAACAGGATTTTGTAGTCATACAAGAGATTAATCTCGACAGGTTGGTGGATTTTACATATGCTCCGAATACCTCAGAGCTAAATACCGTATACACTGTTGGTATGAAGGTATATCCGATGAGCGGCTATGCGCGGTCGTTGTACCGCTATTTCACAGGTGAACGCCTTGAGTTGGAACTTGAGTATGACGAAGACGACCCGGAAGTGGCGCCCCGTTCATGGAATTCCCGTGTGGAATCAGCTTTTAAAGTATGGCCGAATCCTGTAGCAGGTACGATCAACATCGACGCACCTGTGTACGGAGATGTGCTGATCCAAATCCATGATATTCATGGCCGACCAGTGCATACACAGAATATTTCAGCTTTAGAAGGTCAAACCATGACAATGGATGTCTCCCGTATCCCGGAAGGATTATATATCCTTTCCCTGCATGACACTTCGGACAATCGACTTAAATACAGTACAAGAATCGTAATCACTAAATAGTATACTCTGACCTGTCCCAGCCTCCAGGCCGGGCAGGTCATTTTTAAAATCTAAGATGATGAAATCTTTGATCTACTTTCTTGTGTTAATCTGTACACAAAATACCCAGGCTCAGGAATATTTCTCGAAGCGCTTTGATGCAGGAGAGACGAACTTCTATAACAGGATCAGGGTCGCTATCGTGGAGAATGATACGCTGTATTACAGCGCTTTCAACGTATGCAATTATTCAGATACGACAGCAACGGATTGTGCTACCATTGGAGTGATGGACAAGGATGGAAATGTGATTGCCGAGCGACAATTTGAGTGGCTCAACCCGATCGGCTCTACAAAGCCAATATGCATCGACGGAGATAGATTGCTCATCACAGCAGGTCAGGGATGGTACGACGAATCAATAATTAATTTGTTGATTCTCGACAAATACACCCTCGATAGTATAGGAAGATTCACTTATGATATTGGACAGGATGTTCAATTCTATGGAGCAAGCGGCGTGATGGCATACGGCGGCCATTATATCATCACAGGCTGGTCACGCCTTGCTGATGAGGATGACTGGCCGGACTGGATGCTCTGGATCGATAAAAATACAATGGAACTTGATACAATACTGGAGTATCCGTTTTCCAAGAAGAGTGTTGTTTACAAGTATATGTATGTTGATGGAGATGGCATGTTGACTGTGTATTTCGCAGGATTGGATCTTAGGGATGTAGCTTTCGGTAATTCCAGGGGTTTCATCAAGTATGATACAGCGATGAATGTTGTCTTCACATATCTCGATACCATCGACAATGCCACAGGGCTGAACTACGAGCATGCAGGCTTGCTACAGGCCAATGGCAATATGGTGTATAAGCAGGAGTTCGTGGATCAGGATCCTTGGCTTTCGAACGCTGCGGAATTTGAAGTCTTGTGTGCGGATCCTACGGGAGACCTCTTGTGGCGTTTCAATAATCCTGGTTTTAGTTCATATAGCCGCAGATGGGTGTATAGCCTTTCGGAGACCCGAGATGGTGACATCCTGGGTTGTGGAGAGATATGGGGACACTTCTATCCACCTTATTACTATGAGCTGGATCCCTTTGACTCCATACCGGACCCAGTGTACGATCCACCTGAGGAATCTGACAATTACTTTGCTCCGTATATCTTCAAGCTTGATGGCGCTACGGGTGAGCTGATCTGGCAGTATGCGTTAGTAGAGATGGACGAGTACTGGCATTCCGGTCCGCTCTATCTGAGTGAGATCTACGAGCTCTCCGACGGCTCCCTGATGGGCGGCGGCGGATATGCCATTCGCAATGCCGATGGCCAATTCCAGAGTTACGATAGCTGGGTGGTGCGATTGCCGCCTGACGGATGCCTATATACCGGATCGGATACGATGGAATGTGGCTTTGAGTCATGGCTCACGGGTACAGAAGATATCATACTTATTGATATCTCAGAGGAGAAGGCGTTTCTCTTGTTTCCCAATCCTGTCACAGAAAAAATTCAAATCAAGGTTTTGTCCCGACAACATGATCTCTTTCAGGTGCACATCAGATCGCTCGATGGCAAGCTCCTCAGTGTACAAGCGCCTGATTCAAATGACATAGATCTGAACGGAATGCCCGATGGAGTTCTTCTTGTTGAATTATTGGACAAAACTGGTAGGATTTTGCAGGTAGAGAGAATGATCAAAATGTAGGTGATGATAGTATGGCGAGCAGCACGCATCGATCTTCTCATGCTTGCGCTGCAATGTATTCAGTCAATAGATTGTTTATACCTTGAGTAATGGAAGATCCGAAGTGATCTACGCGATTGATCGCTTTTCAATATTATGAGATCTTCTCTCACATTCTCACGGCCCTTGCCTGAGCGCATCGACCGCGTGCTTTGCTCCGCTGAAGCCTGACTGCCACAAAGGGATGCCTTTGGCACCGGTCATGCAGCTTCGCGAAAGCGACGGCGCCATCCGCGAGCGCCGAAGGCGACTATGTCCGCCGAAGACGCAACTTTCAGCCAATTTCATATTTAAGTTATTTTGCATATATTAGTGCCGTATTTTAGCCTAATTTTGTATGAGAATAATCTTTAATATAAACTTAAAAGCGATGAATAACGCAATGATGACCTCTTTTATGTGCCTGATAGCCATATCCTTATCAGCTCAGGCTTCGTGGCAAAATGGAAACCAGGATACCGGTCTGTCGACCTGCGAACAAACCATTTCTACTTATGGTGACGCAATGCCGGCAAGTCATCTGGATCAACACACTATTGCATCTGTGGCAAAGTGTCATATGCAATTACTGGACAATCTACAAGCTGCCCGGTGGTTTGAAAAAATTGCGGATTTAGGAGAATGTAAACCAGAATATCTCCTGGAATATGGTCAGTGTCTCAAATCGCTCAAGTTATATGGCAAAGCAAAGTTTTACTTTCAGAAATATGCACAGCATAACCCTGTGGTCGGTCATCAATTTATGCAGAGCTGTGATATAGCAAAAATGATGCTGGAAGGTGATCAAATGTATGAGGTGACGCCTGTGAGCTCAAATACGACATCCTCTGAGTATGCACCCTTTGTATTCGCGGGCAATCTCATCTTCAATGCATGGCATAATCATAATACTGCGGCCACTCCAGCGCTTTATAAGATGAACATGCAGGGAGGCCCGGTGCAGTTATTTACCGGCGGCACGCAGCAAATAAGTGGAATGTCACACGTGCGCTACTCCGGTGATGGAAAGAGCGTCGCATTTGCAAGCAATGCATTTATCGCCGGCCAACGCTTATTCTCCGAAACACCGGGCACCAGAATTTATCTCGCCGAAATGATCTCGTCAGACCAATGGAGCGAGCCAACGGCTATGCCATTTTGCAGCGATGCTTATGCGATAGGATATCCTTCTCTTTCCAGCAATGGCATGGAAATGTACTTCGCTTCCACGATGCCCGGAGGGTTGGGAGGATGGGATATCTACGTCAGCAGACGGACGGACGATCACTGGAGCAAGCCGGTGAATCTTGGTGCGGGAGTAAATACACCGGGAAATGAGATATCTCCATTTGTATTGAGTGAGAAAATATACTTCTCCTCAGACTGGCATGTTGGTATCGGTGGCTTTGATGTTTTTGTTGCTTCAATGGAAGGAAATGAATATGGAAATGTGCGGACAGTCGGTTATCCGGTCAATTCTCCAAAGGATGATCTGGATTTTGTCTGGGATGCGACGCTCGGCTGTGGATATTTCTCATCCAACCGGATCGGAGGAGTGGGATTTTATGATTTGTATCGCGCACTTCCGCAGTTCACAGAAATCGAGATCAGTGTCATGAGTAAAGAAAATAGGATGCCCCTGGACAATGCAGTTCTGACGATGTCTCCCGGGATATCCATGACCTGCTATACGGACGCGGCCGGTGTAGTTACGATGTTACAACCATTGATTGGAGAGCGTGAGATTCTTGTAAAAAAAGATGGATACCAGGATCAGAGAATCAAATTGTACGCGGACAAGAATGCACCACTCAATTATCAGGTATTTCTCGAGCCGCTTGCAAGCGTGTCTCAGTCTGGTACCGTCCAGAAACAGAAAGAAATCAGAACAGAAACAAAGACCACGACAGCCGTCACAACACCTCCAGCTGAAAAAACGACCTCTATCACAACCCTTTCTGGATCTGGTGGCATGCAGGAGATGTATTTCATTCAAATCGCAGCCCTTGCCCTTCATTCCTCTTTGGATCCATACGCCGATCTCAAGACGTTTGGAGACCTCATGTTACATGATGATGGGATGTACTCTAAAGTCAGAGTAGGCACTTTCGCAACGGAGGCAGAGGCAAAACTCGTTTTGACAAGAATCAAATCGGATGGCTACAAAGATGCGTTCGTGGTGAAGCAGGCGGTAGAAGGGGGAAGAGGCAGTATTTCTCAGGCTCCGGCACATACCAGTGAGTACAAAGTCAGACTTGGTACATATGCCAGGATAGCAAATTTCAATCCCGGTCTTGTGATGCATCTGGGATCGCTGGAATCCTATCGTAAGGATGATCTGACAATCATGTTACTTGCGGGGTATTCAAATCTCGTTGCTGCCCAGAAAGCACGTGATGCTGCGGCCTCGCAGGGATTTACAGATGCCTATGTCGTCATGGACAATGACGGTGTTCTTGAGAGGGTCAGGTAAGGATATGATTGAGTATTGATTCCTTGAGTTGACGATACATGAATCTCAGGTAATCAAATCAGTCTGGTCATCAATCCTTTTTCTTCTTCTTGAAGGGATCCCATTTGTCAAGGGCGTCCTTGATTTTATCTGTTTCTTTCTGACCGAGATTGTCCAGGGTTTTTTCTCCGATTTTATCAAGGACCGCATTTGTAATTGAATCACGCAGCGTGGAATCTAACTTTGCGGTCGTTTCGGAAATCACTTCCTTGCCAGCTTCTTTCAGTTTTTCCTCTGCTGCCTTTCGCGCAGAATCAACTGCCATCTCAATCACGGTTTTAAGACTGTCTTTGATTGTTTCGATTTTTTCATCTGCAATTGCAGTGATTGTGTCACGGACTTGCTGTTTGAGTTCAAGGAGTTGCTCGGCCGCAACTTCCTTCAGACTTTTACCAGATGCATCGAAGAGCAATACTTCAAACTTTGGATCGGATAATCTTCCGCGCATGGCGATGTGCACGATAAAACTTTCAATGGTGTTCAGGTTCACCCCGAATCCCGCCGCTTTCTCCCGGAGTTGATCGTAGCCGGCCTTCGCAAGCGCTCCCACGGGATTTGCAGAGATGCGATCGGCAGGAATATTCAACTTGATCAGATAATCCATCTCGCCTTGTATCCGGTGACGTCCACCCAAGGCTACTTCGATTCCATCAACAGTCTTTTGGACTTCCTGCAACTTCACATATCCATCCTTCACTTCAAACCAGTTTCGGGTTTTTCCAAAATCCCAACGCAATGGTTTTTTAAGATTAAGAAATTCTGAGACTTTGTTCAGGATATCCGCATCCGCCAATGAGCCTGTAAGTGTCTCAAGATATCCCGAAGAGTTCAACGTGTTGAAATCCGGAATGTAGTTTTCTCCCAGACGTCCTTCAAATACCAATGTACTGTTGAAGATACCCTGGACAAACTGCGCAATAGGAGCCAACTTCTGAAATGTTTCGACTTGTCTGAAGGCCTCGCTGAAACTGATCGAGCTCAGATCATACTTCATGCTGAAGGCGGGATGCTGGATATCCTGGGTGTTATACAAACCACTGAATATGATTTTTCCTCCCATACCAGAGCCCTTGAAATCATAGATCTCCAGGACGCGATTTGCAAGATGAAGTGCACCATGTGGATTCTGAATTTCAATATTATCATAGCGCAGTCCATCCGCGCGAAATGTCACATCGATTTTGAGATCTTCGGGAAGGGCAACATATGAAGTCCCTGAGGTTGTGGTTGCATCACCTGGCGTGATATCATCTTCAATCCATCTGTCCACATAGACGGTATCCAATTTACAGTCTAAGGAACCGACAAGGGGAGAAGTCACATCCAAATACTTATGTATATCTGTGATCGTGCCATTTGCGGTGAATTGCGTGCCGTTTATCTTTCCTTGCATCTGCTCGATCTGCAAAGACTGCAAGGTTCCATCCAATATAGCGCTGCCATGCTCAATCACATAGGAATCATATATCAATGTATTGACAGCCAATGTTCCATCAAAACGGATCAAACTCAATGCAGGATCATACGTGGTGGGAACGGTCTGTATGCTTGTATCCTCTGCAGTGAGATACCTGTTTGCATCAAATTTATCCATCGCAATACTCCCTGCGATGGTCATCGGTTCGTCTTTTGTGAGCCATCCGATATAATCCCGTGCAGTGATATCCGCTTGCAATGAGGACCCATTCCATGAAGCTGATTCCGACACTGCATGAATAGCTCCTGACGTGAAATCAACATGCCCTGATTGCATCGAGAACTCTTCATCCTGCGCGCGCAATAAGATTCTTTCCAGAAGGAGTTTTCCCGATACATTTTGATCAGTTGTTTGCCGGGAGGCATCAATATCGAATCTGACATCTGCATCAATGAGTCCCTGCAGGGCATTCACCTGAGGGAGCGGATACGCCTTAGCTACATCAGCGAGATCAACACTACCCTTGATGACACCCTGATACGCAGCCTTTTCAGTGGGATTCTGAATCCTGATATTGGCATCAAAAGGTCGATTGTTGAGCAGGAAGTGCAGGGAAGAAAGATCGATGTCAATGGGCTGCCAGCCTTTAGAACTATTCTCCAATGCTCCTCGGAATGCGACATCTCTGAAACCCAGGGGCTTCCCCGGGAACTGAAAAGCTCCGTTGTCAACCTGTAATTTGATCTCGTATACCGGGACATTAAGTTCTGATAGAGTACCCTTTAATTTTCCGGTAAAAGCAATGTTCCCTGATGCATCCAGGGCGTCAAACTCGGATGTGTAGATATTTGGCAGGAGGGAGATGAGGTTCTTGAAGGTATTGTGTTCTCCACTAAACTCCATATCAAAAGATGTGGTCTCTTCTGTCTGTGCAATGTGACCATGTGCTTCTACCTCGAAGGCATTCAAAGTCACGATATTCTCCAACAGGGTATAGATAGAATTCTCCATGTCGATATCCAGATCATTATTTCCTTTGATATGCACGCTATCGAAATAAGTTAATCCGCCGACTTCAATTGTCAGTATTCCATTGTCGGTTTTTGTCCTGAGCTCGATGTCATTATCCTCGTAGCGGAGTCTGCCATGATGAATGAGATTTGCAGCCAATATCCTGATCTCAGTCTCATCATCTACATACTTTAACCTGCCATTTTCGATTCGATAGTCATCGATTTCTACCACGAGAGCTGAGGAAGAGGTATCTGTGATGGTTGAATCCTCGGGGGGAAACAGTTGATAGTTTGTGACCCCGCTGCTGTCTGAGTAAAGAGAAATCCTTGGCGTGGACAGCCGGATGCCAATCACCTTAAAAGGTTCGCCTCTGCGTACCAGGGATTTTATATCAATGATGACGCCAAGTGATTCTGCCACAAAGAGGCTATCACCGGCAGGATGTGCTCCACCGGTGAGTACAGGGCTTGTGAATTCCAGACAGAGATTGGGGAAAGTGCGTAAAATTCCCACCTGTGCTTTTTCAAAATAAAATGCACCTTCGATCTGACGATTGATAGCGCGTCGCACGGATTCGGTGATCTCTTTTTTAAACAGGAGGGGTATTGCTATCGCACACAAAAGCAGGAAGAGGAGTACCGCACCGAGTATCCTGAAAACATAATTGAGTGCTTTACGCATAGGAGTCAGTATTCTTGAAAGATTGTACTCTAAATATAAAAAGATAGAACATTGACATGCCTGCCAGGGTTGCCAGTGTGAAGGTGTAATTTGCTGCAGGAAGCATGGAAAAGTTGTTAGAAATTAACCAGTTGCGGATCGCTTTTGAGGGCAGAGAGGAGACCGTGAGGGCTCTGACTATGTATATCGACCGCGGCGAAATTGTGGGAATCGCAGGTCCCTCAGGCTCAGGAAAAAGCCTGACAGTGTGGTCTCTTCTCGGCCTGATTCCAGAAAAATGCCACATGTCCGGATCCTTTAAATACTATAACGCAACAGGTACCCTCACAGATATCTTGAGTCTATCAGATGCCCGGGCATGGTCAGGACAGACGATTTCGATTGTTCCTCAAAATCCATTCACAAGTCTTAATCCCGTCTTCCGCTGTGGACCGCAGATCGCTGAAATGTTGAAAAATCAAACGGGCACAAAGGCGCAGCGAAAAGCCAGGGTCCTTCGGCATTTAAAAGATCTTGGATTTGAACACCCTGAGCGGATTTATACTGCATACCCCTTCGAGTTATCCGGAGGACAATTGCAGCGGGTAGTCATTGCAATGGCAACAATCGCTGACCCGGATCTGATCATCGCAGATGAACCTACCACTGCGCTGGATGTGGTGACACAAGCAGAAGTTCTTGATCTGCTTCTGAAATGGGTTAAATCAGGGAATAAAAGCATGTTCCTCGTATCACATGATATCTTACTCTTGCGCCGGTATTGCGATCGTATTTATTTCATGCACGAGGGACAAGTTGTGCGCAGTGGAGCTGCACATGACATGTTGCACTGGATGCACCAGGCATCTGATTCCTATCTTGATTCTCCTGAAGATGCTCCGGTGAACAATTCAATTCTCTGCGAGACGAGTGGTCTGAGCATTCGCTATTATAGCAGATCGGGAGAACTGGTTGAAGCAGTACACGATCTGGATTTCAATATTAAGGAAGGAGAAGCGGTAGGACTGGTAGGATCCACAGGCTGTGGTAAAACCACTGTTGCGAAATCATTGACAGGACTTGTACGGCATCACAAAGGCACACTCACATTCCAGAATAAACCATTGGACTTCGGACGATTTCCTGAACTGCGAAGACACATTCAAATGATATTTCAGGATCCATACAGCGCCTTATACCCGCATCTCACTGTCGGCTCTTATTTGCGAGAGGCAATCAGGCACCATCGGATTACCGGTAAAATAAACGAGGAAGCGATGATCTCTGAGAGTCTGGAAAAAGTAGGATTGGCAAAGGAATTTGCGTGGAGATATGCTCATCAACTTTCCGGCGGGGAACGTCAGCGCGTGCAGATTGCCCGAGCCATCCTTCTTACACCGAAACTCTTGATCTGTGATGAGATCACATCTGGACTCGATGCGGCGATCCAGGGACAGATCCTCCAGCTTCTCAGGAATTTACGTACAGACACAGGTATGGCTCTGCTGATAATTTCGCATGACCTCAATGTCATCAGGTATATGACAGATCGCGTGCTTGTCATGGACAAGGGAATGCTTGTCGAAGAGGGCACGGTGAATGCGATATTCACGCAACCCAAACATGAGATTACGCGTGTGTTGATGGAGGCTCAGTCCGTGACTTCGGCAAGAGGTACTGCCGGATAATGGGGATAATGCAGCCGCGTTGCCACTCAAAGACCATCTATTGAACATCATATACTACATTTGATTTTGTTATGATAGATTCGAATTACATTCCTACAATGGCTGAGTGCACACGTGAGGGAAAGGTGCCAGATGTGTTGTTTTGGGTGGGATGTGCCGGGAGTTTTGATGCCCGCGCACAGAAAATATCCCGGGCGTTTGCAACGCTTTTACAGCATGCCGGAGTTTCCTTCGCGATCCTGGGCAATGAAGAAATGTGTTCAGGTGATCCTGCGAGACGTGCCGGTAATGAGTTTTTATTTCAAATGCTTGCATTACAAAACATTCAAACTCTCAATGGATACGGTATCACGAAAATCGTGACCGCTTGCCCGCATTGCTTTAATACCTTAAAAAATGAATATCCTGATCTCGGTGGACGCTACCAGGTCATGCATCATACGCAACTGCTCCGTCAACTCATCGCAGAGGGAAGGATTAAAATCAACACAAATCAAAACGAAAGAGTGACATATCATGACTCGTGTTATCTCGGTCGGACAAATGGAATCTATGAAGTGCCTCGTGAAATCATCCAGGAACTTGGAGTGCAATTGAAAGAAATGACGCGTTCAAAGCAGATTGGTTTGTGTTGCGGGGCTGGTGGTGCACAGATGTTTAAAGAAGATGAGCCCGGAAAAAAAAGAATTAATACTGAACGGGTGGAGGAAGTGATCAAAACAGGAGCGGGTTCGGTAGTAGCTAACTGCCCGTTTTGTATGACTATGCTCACAGACGGTCTCAAAGAGCGTGAGAAACAGGATGAGATAAAAGTCTATGATATTTCTGAGCTCGTACTCAATAATATGATCAAATAGTATGCACGACCTGTTGGCATTTCCGGATACATCGAGAGTTTGGATTTACCAGGCTGACAAATTCCTGCCCGCTGATGAAATTGGCACAATGAACTCCCGGATCGTTGAGTTTTCCAGGGAATGGACGAGTCACAATCAAAAACTCAGAGCTACGGGAGGCTTACTCCATGATCTCTTTCTGGTACTTGTTGCCGACGAGAGTATGGCAGGTGCGAGCGGTTGCAGCATAGACACCTCAGTGAAGTTTGTCAGGCAGGTAGGAAAGGAATATGATGTAGATTTTTTCAATAGACTTCATTTCGCATATCTCCATGGTGAACAGGTTAAACAATTGCATCGCGATCAAATTTCTGATGCATATCGGAATAAGTTAATTACAGATGACACGTTATTTTTTGATAATCTCGTAAAAGATAAGGGTGAGTTTCTCGCAAGGTGGATCACTCCATTTGGTCAGAGTTGGATGAAGAGATTCATCTAACTCTCAGAAGTATTCATTACCCAAAAGAGATTGCATCGACTTTTGATAGGAGTGCGCACGCTCAGCAGCCTTTTGTGCAAAATCGTTTCCATCAGAAGCATAAATAATTTCCCGTGTGGAATTCACCAATATTCCAATATCATCGGTTAAGCAAGTAAGAGTTACATCTTCAAGACTACCACCTTGCGCTCCAACCCCTGGAATGAGTAAAAAGTGTGCGGGTACGATCTCCCTGACTCGCTGAAGGTGTTTCTTCTGAGTTGCACCGGCGACAAACATGAGGTTTTCCGGTGTGCCCCAGGATGCTGCCATCGTCAGTACCCTTTCGAAGAGTAGAGTTCCATGTTCATCGCGAGACATTTGAAAATTTTCAGCCCCCTCATTAGACGTGAGCGCAAGAAGAATCGTCCATTTGTCCTTGTACTCCAGGAATGGCCGAACACTGTCTTCTCCCATATAAGGTGCTACGGTGACTGCATCGAAATCGAGCTCCTCAAAAAATGCGCGGGCGTAGAACTTTGAGCTATTTCCGATGTCAGCGCGTTTTGCATCCGCAATCAGGAAACAGTCTTTGGGTAGGAGAGCTCTTGTCTCGTAGATGATATCCCATCCCTTCCTTCCCAGGGCTTCGAAAAAGGCAGTGTTCAATTTATACGCGACACTATAGGGAGAAGTGGCTTTGATGATGGCGTCACAAAAAGAAACGACTCCGACCGGATCATTTCGCAAGGCGATCGGCAGTTTTGCCGGGTCAGGGTCGAGTCCGACGCAGAGGAAGGAGTGTTTGAGGCGAATTTGTTGGACGAGTTCCTCTCTGGTCATTATTGTTGAGGTTCTGGAATTGTGCAAAGGACATAAAGAATCAGCACAAGCCAAATAAAAATGAAGGTTTTCAGGGGGTGTTGGCCGAAAATGTCCTCTGAATATTTAGACCAATCTAAATACCACAGGAAATTTTGTCAGATCGCCATCGGAAGGGCTGGTTTAGGTATTATTGTTAAAAAATCTGGGGTTAATTCATTTATCTTCGCCGCTTTCAAACTGTAAGAGCACACAATGCCATACCGAATAGTGCAGATTGGTGTAGGACCTCTCGGCCTGAAGATCTACGCCATGGCCCAAGCGAAGAAGTCATTTACCGTAGTAGGTGCGGTAGACAAGCATAGAGACCTGAAGGACAAGGATATAGGCAGACTCGCTGGAAAGCGCGCTGCAAATGTAAAAATCGAGTCCAACCTAAAAGCAGCCTTAAAAGGGATCCAGGCTGATGTTGCTGTGCTGACGACTGTCTCGGATATGGAGAGTATAACGCCTCAGATTGAGGAGATTGTGTCGCACGGACTACATGTGGTTTCGACCTGTGAAGAGCTCACATATGCGTGGGAGGAGTCCCCACATCTTGCCCAACGTATTGACAGGGCTGCCAAAGAGGCGGGAGTTGCTGTGTTGGGTACAGGTGTAAATCCGGGCTTTCTCATGGACGCGCTCCCGACATTCTTCACGGGGATCTGCGCAAAAGTGGATAAGATTGAAGTTGTGAGGATTCAGGATGCGCAATTCCGTCGTAAGCCGTTTATGGATAAAATCGGTGCAGGACTTACCACCGATGAATTCAATGAAAGGAAAGCCGAAGGAACTCTACGTCATATAGGACTCACCGAATCCATGCAGTTTATCGCCAATCAACTCGGTTGGAAACTCGATCTTACTGAAGATAGTATCTCAGCCATTGTCGCATCCAAACGCATCCAGACGAGTGCGATCACCATTAAAGCCGGGAGAGTTGCCGGTATCAAACAAATCGGTCGGGCATTTATTGGATCCAAAGAGAAAATTCGATTGGTGTTTCAGGCGTCTGTCGGAGAGGCCAAACCTTATGATGAGATTCGCATCATTGGCGAGCCGCAAATAGTTTCAAAGATCGATGGGGGCGTCAACGGTGACGTGGCTACTTGCGCGATCACGCTGAATGCGATAGCCTCTGTCATCCATGCACTCCCAGGGTTGAGAAGCATGGCAGATGTGCCCATGATCACCTGTCACATGTGATGACATCTGTCCGGTCTGTCTCGATTCGGGTCAAAGGAAGAGTGCAGGGAGTTTGGTTTAGGGCTTCCGCAAAAGCCGTCGCTGAAAGACTTCATCTCACAGGTTTTGTTTCAAATGCCAAGGATGGGTCTGTCTATATTGAAGCTTCAGGAAGTATGGAAGCCATAGATGACTTTATCACTTGGTGCAGACGCGGTCCGGAACTCGCCAGAGTTGAGACCCTGGAAATTTCAGATATCGAACCTCAGATGATTTCATCCTTCGAGATCAGACGACATTGACCTCCTCGCTATCGCGAAACAATCACCTTGCAAAGACGATGTTGACCTACTCTGAGCCAATAAAGACCTGTTTCCAGGTGCTCAAGATCAAGCACTATTCTGCCTCCTTCACCATGGGTCGTGAGCATCATCCTGCCAAGATGATCAAAAAGTTGTATTGACTGTATTGCATTGTCTTCCCAATTCACAGTTAATAACTCTGATACAGGATTTGGAAAGACAGAGATATCAAATGATGTCCATATGTTACTGACTGCAGAAGTTAGGTCACAGAATGCGGTATCCGGGCTGAGTTCAATGAATCCCTTAGCTGAAAGATCACGTCCTGTAAATCCTGCAAAATCCGCAGGATACCGGTGAGCTCTCCATGTCAAATTCTCATTACTGAGCAACTGCACTCCCTGCGCTACCGGATTACCCATTCGCAAGGGGACTATATATTCCCACACAATTTCACCGGTACCTGTCACCTCAAATAGATACCCGATCGTTGCAGAACAAATCAAGGTGTTTCCATTGCTTAAAAGCTGTACACTTGAAAGTCCACCTGAAAACATTTTTGTCTTGTCTGGATGGCTATAACTCCAATCAAAACCTTCTGGCAAAAATGTTTCATCAGTTCCCATCGCATACATCCATGCATAATCCAGGAAGAGTGGATTTAAAATGTTGGCACTCGACGAATCCATGCCCACGCGATTATTGTACACGGCGATTTTTCCAAAATGCGGGTGTGAGGCATCAAGATGTGCATCTACCCAATGTGCATCGTGCTGAAAAAACAAAGTTTGATCATCGACCTCCCCGCGGCCATAGACGGCAGGATTACCCCATCGGAACATCAGGTCTCCACCTCTGCCACTCAGTCCTCCACCATGTCCCACGGCCTCTTCTGTGGTCGTACTGTGATCGATGATCCAGATTTCATTGAAAGTCGGAATGCTCAGGAGAATCTGATCAAGCACCGGATGGTAGTCAATCGCATTTGCATGCATCCAACTGGCAGTCCCTTCGTTCGAGCCCCAATTCAAATTGATCAAGCCCGGATTGTCCGCGACGACACCATAATTCGCTTTTGTTGCATCATAATCCTGGATGAGATGATCCCATACATGCCATTCCCAGACGATCTGGAATGTATCTCCATCGGGTCTGATCTCCAGAATCGCTTCCGGCCAGATTTCCCCTTTTGTCAACATCGCGGTGTCCCTGCCTGCCTCAACGGCTTCGTCTTTCAGCTTGCGATCCCAGGTAATCGCAAGGATATTGCCATTCGGCATTATGGCAATATCATGATGGATGCGTTGCAGAGAATCATTGAGTGTAAATCTCCATTTCAGATCATTGTTCCAGTCACGAATCTCGATAAACTCACCACCACCACCGGCCCAGATCACATCATCGGTGACCATATTGTGTCGTGAGCATTTGACCAGATCTCCATCCTCCAGCAGATATACTGAATTGCCTGGTCTGATCAGCGGTTCATCTTGCCAGACATTTACGATTTCGCCGCAATTATTAAGGAGAAATACATGTGGCTGGTTATGCGGATAGAACAGGTTGTATCCATCATAGGTCTTATCAAAATCATATGAAATTAATCCAACGGTATGTTGTGCGCCGAGAAAAGAAAAAAGGTTTGCGCAAATGATCCCGATAGAAAAAGTACGTAAAATATTGATCATAGTTTAATAAGTTTCATCACTCGAGTATTCAATGACTCAGTATCTGTACAGACTACAACGATGAGTCCTGTCGGCCAGTTGATTGTATTCACTTCAAGTTTTTGCACTCTCACATCATCATATCGATTTGCCAGTTGGCCGCCCACAAAGATATTTATGCAAAAGGAGCGCATCCCGGGATTCGTCAGATACAGCGTCCCAACGACAGGATTTGGTCTCACGTCAAGTGGGAATGCGGCTGGGGTGATCAGAGCGGACGACAGAGTATCATTGCAAATCAACGGTAGAGGATTAAGTTCAAGCGGTTCACCTGGCATGAGGTTACGTTCTGCAAATGCTTCGTAATCAATAGGGTATCGCTCTGCATGAAAAATATCATTGATGAGTGGAGGATCTCCTTGGGCAACAACACTATTTACCGAGACCGGGCTCACATATTCCCAAACTGCTTCGCCCGCTTCTGTCACTTCGATAAACTTACCCGAATGACCTACGCAGATCAGGGTATTACCATTTGGAAGGCGCTGTACGCTGGATAGTCTCGATGAATGAAATGTATTGTCCGGCATGCCATGATAAGTCCACGACAAAGATGTTGGACCATATGGTTCACCATTCTGTCGAAAATAAGCTCCTGAAGAATCAAGAGGTGGAAGAAAGCAATCTGCAGAGGAATAAGCGCCCAAGCCAATCCCATGATTATTGTTGAACACAGAGATCTGTCCTTCGCCGGGTATTCCGGCTTCAATCCACCGTGCATTGTGTTGACCATAAAACAGCTTGTCATTCAGGGCACCTTTGCGATATGATTCGGGATTACCCCATCGGTACAAAAGGTCACCGCCACGACCTGAATTACCTCCCTTGTGATCAGCCGCCTCTGCTGCAGTAGTGCTATGATCGATGACCCATAGTTCATTAAAGTTGTGTACACTGACAAGTATCTGATCCAGTAATGGATGATAGTCGATCGAATTACCATGTAGCCAATCAGAGATAGCACCTGCTCCTGAAATGCTGGCGAAATTCAAGTCGATCAATTCCGGGTGCTCTGGCACATTTCCGAAGCCTGCTTTGGTGCTGTCGTAGTCTTGTATCAGGTGATCCCATACATGCCATTCCCAGACAATCTCTGCATCATTTGCGCCAAGCGGAGAAATCTCTACAAGATGCTCCGGCCAAAGTCCCTGTGACGGAATCGTCGCAGGATTTCTGCCGGCGGCGATCGCATCGGCCTGACTCTTGCGTTCCCATGCAAGGATTAAGATATTTCCGTCCGGTAACGGTTCTATATCGTGATGCTGATGATAATTGGCAGAGGAATAATTATAAGCCCAGAGTAACTGATCGTCCCAGCTAATTCTTTCTATGCGTCCACCGCTACCACCTCCCTGAAAGGTTGAATTGATCCTTGCCGTACGGAGAATGCTGCCATCGGTGAGCAGATATACGGACTGTCCCGGAGTGAAGTTGCTTGTCCATTGATGAATGAGTCTGCCACAATTATCAATGAGGTAAGTGTTGTGCGAAGAGGAGGGCGCAAAAAGTGTGTATCCCGGATATGCACGCGGGTCATGGACAAAGACTCCCACAGTCTGTTGTGCCATGCCTGATGAAAGCCAGGGCAGTATCGCTATTGTGAGGAGTGTCTTGTACATGGGTCCGAAGATACATGACAACAGGTTCTACGGGTCAATGGGTTGCCTTTCAAAGTGTCGTTTCGGGCACGGAATCCCGCCCCTCCAAATAATCCCACATGGAGCCAGGAGATTGCTCTGCCTGGCTGGCCTTGCTCTTCGCGCCGTCGATGGCGCAAGGCGATGCAGGCGGGTATTCTCACTGCTTCCATCGGAACGACACTTGAAATGCATCCGGGTCAGGGTTAGAACTCCACCTCCCATCTGCCAATGCTGACTTGAGCGCCTGCGACCTTCCATACGGGACCCTCACGGATCAGGCGGATTGCTTCATCATCGCAACCATAGCCAATTGACTTGACCACACGGAACTTATATGGGATGCCATCAGAAGAGATATCAAACTCCAACACAACCGTCCCGTGAATGCCTGCATTGGAAGCCTCAGTTGGGTACCTGAGATTTTGCCTGAGATACTTATTGTAGCTACGCTCACCGGGCAATGGCCTTGCCAGAGAGCGCGCTCCTGGTTGGGGCGTATTCGCTTTTCTATGTTGCGTGAAGGTGATGACATCTGATGTGCCAGCCAATCTATTTTCCTGTAGACGTACTACGATGCTATCTCCATCTGCAGCATGAGTTTCCAACAGCGGGTAACCTTCATGCGTAATGACTAACGCATTGTGGGTACTTTGATAGGGAACAATAAGGTTAAAATTTCCGTGGTAATCAGTGAGGGTTTGTACTTCTGTTCCTTTCACCTGAACCTGGACTCCTCGGAGTGGTTCACCTACGAAGGTCATGACGATGCCATTGACACCCGGATTTATTTCGGACAAGGCATTTTTAGCGACGGCTTGGGACTCTTCATCTGTCTTCGCAAATCCAGACTCCAGAGGGCGAGTATCAGGTTCTGATGCCATATGTGATTTGACTTCGGGGGATTCCGAAAGTGGTCTTACAGGCTTCGCTACATCTTGACTGGTAGATTTTTCTGCCTTTGAGCGAGCCTCATCGGCCTTATCCTGTTTTTCACTAACTCTGGAACCAGGTGATGCGTGACTGGTTTGGGAATCAGATTCATCAATAGTATTGCTCTCTAGTTCAGCAATTGAATGCATGTGAGAAGATATCCCTGTATCATTCTTGCTGCCAGTATTGCTAACGGAATACTCATCCAATTCTTCTTCCATAGCCATTTGTTGGGGTATCTGATCGCTCTTATTCCAGACGTACTGGCGGATTAACCACAACGAGCCAATAACTAAAAGGAATGATGCTGCGGCACCAACCCAGACGGAAATTCCTGCACCAGTTTTCTTCTTTCTTCCGGATGCAGCTAATTTTCGAAGGATCGATTCGAGACGTGCACCACGGCTTTCAGGGGAGATTTGTTTCAAGCCGTCAATGGCATCTCCCAGAAACGGGTCATGAGCTGCATACTCCTGAAGACGCAGCCACTCATTGCGATAAAGATCGCGTGAGCGCAATGTGCGCAGCATTCGCTCTATTTCTCTATGTTGAATATCCGGTATCACACTAATTCGTAATTCTTTTGGTATTTGAAGCCTACACATTCAGAACTGCTTACAATTCATATTTGCATCCTTGCTATCCATACAGATGCGCAGATTTCTCCTTCCATTTTGAATATGCGATCTCACTTGTTCTTTATCGAGTATCATGAATTCAGCGATTTCCTGGTATGATTTGGATTGAAAGTAGAACAATTCGATACATTGTTTTTGCGCCGTTGAAAGCTTCTCAAGGCAATCCATCAGACCATTTTCTGCCGGCCCGAATTCAAACTCATCATCAGGATGCGTGAATGCCTCCGATTCCATATTCCTCTCCTCATAAATTTCTGTTAATACCAATCGATTCTTTCTGCGCAGGATCTGCAGACAGTGATTTTTCGTGACGATATAAAGCCAGCTCCGGAATGCGTCAACTTTATGCGCTTTGAGTTTCTGTGTCAGGAGTTCGAAGATCTCCATGGTGGCATCCTCACTTTCTACGGGGTCTTTGAGATATTTCAGGCATACGCCGAAAATCAAGGCTACATACCGCTCAAACAGGATTCCAAGCACCCGCAGATCAGAATGTTCCTGGTACGAGGCGAGACATTCCTCGTCAGAAAGAAGCTGTCGCGTGCCTGTCGATCGCCATTTCATAAGTGCAAACTTTCAGACTAACGGATTCTGCCTGTCAATGTTGCAACATACGATGATCGTGCCTATTGAGCAGCAGGCTATTCCGGACATCTCATGAAGCACCAGTAGGGGCAATTCTGATTGGCTATCTTTCGAATGGAAGTTTAAACGTGAGTCTACTCCGAAAAGTAACTTTTTGCCCTCTCGCACCCCTCGTTCCCCTAAAGGGGAAGTCAGCGCTCATTGTATTTCAATGCGTTACGCGGGCAGCGGTTCCCCCTTTAGGGGGTCAGGGGTAGCGAAGGACTTATCGGAGTAGACTCAAACGTAAACTTCGCCCATCCAGCCCCTGCCTGTCGAATGGTGGCGAACACTTGATCCTGCGATTGGAGGGCTTGTGCTGAGCTTGTCGATCATAGTAGCAAAGCGATTCACGGATTACGATCCGAATTATATTCCGTTTAATGCAATGTGGAATAATCCGATTGGGGATAGTGATCCGGCAAAATGGACTTTCAGCATACATTAATTACCAGATTGTTAGTAACGAGACATTCCAGTCTTTCTTATGAAGAAATACCTAAACCGGATCTCGGATATCGAATTCTTGATATCCGGCCAAACGCATTAGTTATGCGTGCTGGAATAACTGATTTAGATTTGGGTCGCACCTTTTTGTCCAGGTAAAGTTCTATAAATATACAGCCTCAGGATCCATGAATAGGTCGATCGGCGAACAAAGTCTATCTTTGAGCCGCTTCCTTGCGAGTACCCACTCTTTTATATTGAGCCGTTCCTGATATGTATGAGGGGGCGGCTTTTTTTATCTTCGTATCTCTCGATCTCGTTCTCAGTTATTATCACAAGAAGCTCATCATGAAAAGACTCCATTACACCATTCTACTGGCTTTTATGCCTTTTCTGACTTCAGGTCAGGCTGTCATCACTGCTATCTTCGACGCAGACCTCCCAGGTGGGTTGCCTAAGGGCACTGAGGTGTACATCACTCAGGATATTCCGGACTTGTCCTTGCTTGGTATCGGTAGTGCCAACAATGGAGGTGGCACTAACGGAATAGAATTTGCGTTTCCGGCGATCGCAGTCGACAGCGGTACATATCTCTATCTCGCATCTGATAGTGTGAGTTTTGCAGAATTTTTTGGGTTCAATGCCGATTATATCACCGTGGCAATGGCGATCAATGGAGACGATGCCATAGAATTGTTTTGGGATAGTATCAGTATCGATGTGTTTGGAGAAATAGCCGTTGATGGTACCGGACAACCATGGGAGTACACAGACGGTTGGGCTGCACGGAAGCCAATGACGGGTCCTGATGGCTCTACATTTATTCTACAAAACTGGAATTTCAGCGGCGTCGGAGGGCTTGATATGGAAATCACAAATGAAAGTGCCCAGAATCCTGTCCCGCTCAAATCTTATACCGATACCATGATGATGGGTGGACCTGATGCCACTGTTATTCTTCAAAACCTCATGTTTATACCTCAGGATGTCTCCATCGAAGCCGGGCAGACGGTAAGATGGACCAATGTCGAGACCACGGAGGAGCATAACGTAAACGGACAACAATCATTCTTCCAGTGCAATCCTGCGGGCTTTTTTAGCGGCCTTGCATCCGTAGGACCGTGGGACTATGATGTGACCTTCAATAACCCGGGTGTATATGACTACCAATGTGACCCGCATTTCTCTCACGGCATGTTCGGCACCGTCACCGTGATCGATCCGGATGCGCCGGAATATCCTCTCTATGATATCAGTCTTGTGCATACGGAAGATGCTTCAGGTAATGCTGATAGCTCAGGGACCGTGTGTGAAGTACAAGGTGTCGTGCATGGGCCGAACTTCAGACCTTCAGGATTGCAGTTCACAATGATCGATGTGGCAGCAGGAGCAGGTATCAATGTGTTCAAGAATAGCCAGAATTGTTACCAGGTCACGGAAGGTGATCTGATCTCCGTCAAGGGAGAAATCACGCAATTCAACGGTCTGACAGAAATCGTACCCGAACAGCAGATTCAGGTGCTGTCTTTTGGAAACCCACTCATGACGCAGATCGATCTCAATGGCTCAGCGTTGTCTGAAGAGTTCGAATCTCTTCTCGTTTCAGCCGTGAATCTTGATGTAGATAGTATCGTTGCTACCGGTGTTTCAGGATGGAATCTGTACGCATCAGATTTTGCGACTCAGTATCTGATACGACTCGATGCTGATGTATTTGCTGATGTCGCCCAATATCAGGGGACAATTCATGTGGTAGGCATTGTTGGACAATTTGATACCGAAGCGCCGTATACAGAAGGATACCAGATCACGCCCAGATCACCACAGGATATCCAGGTTGTTGTTGATGTGAAGGTACTTTCGGAATCGGCTATCAGACTCAGCCCGAATCCGGCTGCAGACAAAATCTACCTGGAAACGGAGCTGATTATTCAGAAGATCAGACTCTATGCGTCGGAGGGTAAACTGGTTTATGATCGCAATTACGAAGACCCGCTGATCGACGTCTCACAGTTGCCCGTTGGTGCGTATGTGATTGTTGCTGAAACTCATGAAGGACGTTGGACCAGTAGGCTGATCAAAGGCTAAATGAACCTTGTTTATGGTTCATCGTAATGATGTGCACCTGATGGAGAGACAAATAAATCATGAGTTGAAAGGCAGGACGGTATAAACAAAAGACTACTTGACTTCGCGTAAGTGCGTCTCAAAATAAGAGGTAAGCAGTGTAGTCTGCTATCAATGAGTAGCTCAAGGTAACGAACAATAAATCCAATTGAGATACGCACCCTTGCGATGAGCCCTTTTTATTAACTACCAGAACTCAACAAAAATGAGAATCGGACTTGCACTCTCCGGTGGTGGTGCGCGTGGCATGGTACATGTCGGTGTGATACAAGCTCTTACAGAATCAGGGATCACAATACACGAAGTATCTGGCACGAGTGCAGGAGCGATCGTAGGTTCTCTGTTTGCAGCAGGGCATCAGGCAAATGAAATCCTTGCTTTCGCGAAAGAGAAAAACCTGATCCGCATTCTAAATCTGCGTCTGCCATACAAGGGATTTGTGACCCACAAATTCCTGCGGAGACAATTGAAGAAGTATCTGCCTGGCAATTCATTTGAAGAGCTCAGGATGCCATGCTATATCACCGTCGCGAACCTGAATTCCGGACTTGCGGAGGCCCATTCTTCCGGACCGTTAATTGATCTTGTGGTCGCATCGAGTTCGATTCCGATTCTTTTCGAGCCAGTCCATCTCCATGGCAATATGTATGTGGATGGGGGATTGATGAAGAACCTTCACGCATCGCCGCTTCGAAAAACCTGTGATTTCGTCATTGGCGTCAACCTGGTGCCACAAATTCCGGTACCCGATTCGGAATTGAAAACCGTCTTCGGGATTGGAGGCAGATGCTTTGATATTGCAGCGTTGAACAACATCAAGCCCGAGCTATCACAATGCGATATCGTCATCGAACCTCCTGAGATCAGCCGCTATAGCCGGTTCAGTGTGTCGCACATTGATAAGATGTACCAGATCGGATATGAGGAGACGAAAAAGAATCTTACATGGATTCAGGATGCCCTCGCCAGGAAAGCAAACTGATCAATGAATGTGAACGGCCCATGCTTTGGTGTCTCTGATTCGTACATCGATATCTTCCTGGATCGTAGTCGCCAGTGAAATCCCGACATAGTCTACTGCGATTGGAAATGATTTGTGTTTCCTATCGACAAGTACCGCCACTTCAATCTTACTGGGAACAATTTCCATCAGTGGTCTGACTGCATAGAAAATGGTGCGACCTGTATTTGCGACATCGTCTACGATGATGATGGCCTTGCCTTTGAGCTGTTCGACATCCACATCGATGACTACCGGATCCTGGAGCGGTTTTGCGGGATTAAGGCGGATCTGAATGAGCTGAACCGGAATTTTTGTGATTTTTAATAAGGCATCGCGCAACATCCCGGCGAACGTCATTCCGTTAAAGTTGATTCCTGCAAGAATGAGTTCTTTTTCTTCGAAATTATTCTCCAGGATTTCGAACGCCAACCTGGCGATTTTCTGCTGAATTTGAGTCTTGGTAAGGATCTGCATTTCCCTTGTATCTTACGGACATAAAGGTAATCGATTCGCTGTGCTCCAACAGATTCTGTTCACCCTTGTCACAATTATTGCGTTCTCATGGGCGGCAAGGCAATTCCTCCGGATACGCAGAAATATTTTTCTGGGAAAAACAGAGGAAATCAGTGGCGATGAATCCTTGCGTTGGCGTAATGTGTTGCTTGTGGCCTTCGGACAACGCAAAATGTTTAAAAACATGTTACCTGCTGTGTTTCATTTTTTCATTTACGCAGCATTCCTCCTCACACAGATAGAATTGCTTGAAATCTTTATTGATGGTTTTTTTGGTGTGCATCGGTTTTTCGCTCCATATCTCAGTGGTTTCTACACCTTCGTGATCAGTTTCATTGAAGTGTTGAGCATTCTCGCCCTGGTGGCCACGGTGATTTTTCTTGCCCGCAGAAATCTCCTGAAACTCCCTCGCTTCCGGACAGCAGAAATGACACTCTGGCCTACCTTGGATGCAAATCTCATTCTCCTGGGTGAAATTGCCTTGATCACCGGGATCTTTCTGATGAACGGTGCAGATACTGTCCTGCAAAGTGTGGATCCGATGCATTACCCGGATACAGGGCGACTTGCACTGAGTGCGTGGTCTGGCCCGCTTCTGTTCGGCGGATTACCAAAGGATGCTTTGGTCTTCCTGGAACGCACGGGCTGGTGGTTACATATTCTCACGGTCTTTGCATTTCTGAATTATCTGCCTGCTTCTAAACATTTACATATTGTCCTTGCGTTCCCGAATGTTTGGTATAGCCGGTTGACTTCACGCGGACGCATGCAGAATATACCCGAAGTCCAGCATGAAGTACAACACATGCTTGGACTTCAACCGGCAACGATCGCAGATCAGCATGCCGAAATCCCTGAGTTTGGTGCTCAGGATGTATTTGGACTGAGTTGGAAGACACTCCTTGATGCCTATAGTTGTACGGAATGTGGAAGATGTACTGCCGAATGTCCTGCGCATATCACCGGTAAAAAACTTTCACCACGCAAGATTATGATGGATATCCGCGATCGCGTAGAAGAAGTCTCTAAGAAGCTTGACAGTAAGGCAATGCAGTATATCCATGTAGACAAACGCGGAGAAGGCGTGTTTCTTTCCCCCACCAATTTTGATGACGGCCGTTCATTGTTCGACGCTATCACACCAGAAGAAATTCATGCCTGTACCGCCTGCAATGCGTGTGTGGAAGCATGCCCTGTGTTGATTGATCCACTCACACCGATCCTGGAAATGCGCAGATATGAAATCCTTACACAGGGCGGGGGAGCGCCGGGCTGGCTACCGATGTTCAACAGCCTGGAGAATAGCGGTGCGGTATGGCAGATGGGGATGGAGAGGCAGGAATGGCGAACTCAAAAGTAATTTCGGATTACGGAATATGCATATGCAGGTTCTTTCCTCCGACATCCGACATCCGAAATCCGAAATCGAGGTTCTTTCCTCCGACATCCGACATCCGAAATCCGAAATCGAGGTTCTTTCTTCCGACATCCGACATCGATTAGCTCCCGTTTTCCATCAGGCGATCCATGACTTCCGGTAATTGCTCGGCACCAATTTTTTTCATGATGATTTTCTTGTCTTTGTCCAAAATGTAAATCTGCGGGGTAGTCCTGACATCGTAAATCTGTTTGAATCTACTCCTGAGATATGGATCGACGACATTGATCCATGTTCCCATATCTTGCTCATCTATTGATTCCCAGCATTTCGGGACATCATCCTGCAATCGCGTACATACAGAAAAGATTTCTACGCCCCGGGGTTTATAGGTCTTATAAAACTCAATGACATCCGGCATGGATTTTTTGCAATGTCCGCAATCCGGATCCCAGAAAAATAACACTGTATAGGGCGAGCTGATATTGTGAAGGCGTATCGGTTTGTTATCCCTGGTCAGCATGAGCAGATCGGGAGCAATTTTACCGATGAGGAGAGGTTTGAGGGTTTCGGCATTCCTGATGATTTTATTCAGTTGCAGGGAGTCAGTCCATGTTGCAAGATCTTTTGCATAATAGTTTTCGACAAGATGGACATACACCGCATCCATTCCCACGATCTTGGACTTCGCATACTGATTCAGGAAATACACCAGGTAGATTTTAAAGGCTTCACTTGTCGGATCAAACTGACTTAGGATGAAATCAAGGGATTGATTGATGGAGTCCGGTACCTGCGGTGTGAGTTTGTTTACGAAGTATTCAATCTTTTGATGCAATACAGGTGTGCGTACCAATCGCTCATCCATCATCGGAAGCTTGTCGAAGTAATGTGCTTTCACAAAACGATACGTCTGCATTTGTATCTCCTCGTCGGTACCTTGAAACTCAGGAGCTTCTGTCTCGAGATGAGACCTGATCAATAAGGCGGTAAGCGTCTCAGGATGTTTATCGAGAATTTCGGATTGATAGTTTTTTACTTCCGCATCGATGACTCTCGCTTCTTCCCTGAGTTTCTTTTTCGCATCTGCGTCTTCGGTCTTTTCGACTGCTTTGCGCAATGTGTCTGCCAGTGGTCTTTTGCTCTGTAAGTAGCCGACATACTCATAAAACAGTTTCGATTCCTTTGAGCCCCGGAGAAAATAGGGATGTTGGACATCCTCCATGTTCACTTTCACGACAATTTGCTCTTCACCATCGGCTATCAACAGTTGAAAAAACTGATTATCCGGAGGGAACACCACCATATATACACCTGAGTGAAGCGTACCCGTGCCTGAAAACCGGAATTTATTCTGGTCGCGCTGTGCGGTATCCTGGATATATTGAGAGTTGCCGAGGTAGTATGCCAGATAGATGGCATCTCCCTGGTATCCATCTGCAACCACTTCAATAGACCATTCCTGTGCAGAGAGGTCCGGTGCGACTAAAAAAGTCAGGAAAAAGAAAGAAGAGAGAATCAGATATTTCATGGTGTTGGTCATCGTGGCAAATATTCTTTAATTCTTCACAGGGTTGAAGGAAGAGGGAACTCCTTTAACGCAAAATTAACTGCCTTTCATATTATGCGCGTTTTACTCTTACCTCAGATACGCCAGGCACGCATGAACACAGGTGTGCGGCCGCGTAATCTCCTGCCATCAAATGCTGCCACAAGTTCACTTTCTATCTCACTTACCGGATCCTTGCCATACTTACCCTGGTACTTACTTACGGCGGACCAGGTACGGAGGTAGCCGAGGACTTCTTCAGCATGATATGCATGCTGCATTTCGAATTCAGGACACCGGATTTCATGAAAGGGTAGTTGAAAGTCCTGATAGTGTCGATTCACGAGGTCGCGATGGGGATCCCAGAAGCCAGCCAGGATCGCGGAGTAAAGATGCCGGACAAGAACATCGATCCTCGGTGTTATCTCCAGCAGTGTATAACCCCATATGGCAAGGCATGCGCCCTGTACACTGACCCGGGGGACCTCATGCGCAAAGAAGTCCATGTGAAACCAATGCGCCGCTTGTGCAGCTGTTATTAAATTGATGGACGTCGATTCAATGCCTGAATTCTCTGCCGGGCAAATACGATAAGTAATGTTTGGGGCTTGAAATGCATGTGCGAGTTGGGATGCACTGATATCTGTCGCAATCACTTCACTAAACTCCTGAGCGAGTTCCACAGCGACCTGTCCGTTGCCTGTCCCAACGTCCCATGCGCGCTGCCTGCCTTGTACCTGAGAAAAGATGAATTGATACAATGTTTCCGGATACCTGGGTCTAAACCTGGCATATCCTTCAGAGACTTCAGAGAACCGGTCTAATCTTTCCTGCATCATGGGCAAATTACATGGAATTCTTAGAGCCGCGGTCTGCACAATACATGCATCTTGCCTATCTTATGCCGATATGAAGAACATTCTCAATATCACGCATCCCACCTTGCTCCTCGACTCAGAGAAATGCCGGAAGAATATTGATCGCTTGTGTACGAAGATGGCACATCGCGGGATTTCCTTTAGGCCGCATTTCAAGACACATCAGTCACGGGAGATCGGACGATGGTTTCGGGACTACAATGTCGATAAGATCACAGTGTCTTCATTGCGCATGGCACACTACTTTGCCGATGATGGTTGGATTGATATTACTGTCGCATTCCCTGTAAATCTCCTCGAGAAAGAAATTATCAATGCGCTTGCAGGAAGGATTCATCTCAATCTGCTTGCCGAGGATGCGGATGTTCTGGGACAGCTTGATGGTTTGCTACATCATCAGGTCGGTATATTTCTCAAAATGGATACCGGCACACATCGTACCGGCATTGATCCCATCAATATAGGACAAGTAGATGCTTGTGTACGGGCCATTGAAAAATCGACGCATCTCGTTTGGAAAGGATTTCTTTCTCACGCGGGACATACCTACAAGGTACAGCATCAGATACCGGAAATGAACAAAATTTATAGTCAATCACTTCAGGGTCTGCAAGTACTCAAGGAGCACTACCGTACCAGGTATCCTGATATTCAAATATCATTTGGAGATACACCGGGTGCAAGCATCATGGATGATTTCAGTGGAATCGACGAAATGCGACCGGGAAATTTTGTCTTCTATGACATCATGCAGGTGCAGATCGGAAGTTGCACTGCAGAGGATGTTGCAGTGGCGTTGATTTGTCCGGTAGTTGTGTGTCATCAGCACAGGCAAGAATGTATCATCTATGGAGGCGGCATCCATTTTTCAAAGGACAGTATTTTACGGGACGATAACACATCCACATTTGGGATGCTTGTTCCTTATGTGGATGGGATATGGGATAGCTCACGGGAAATCGGATATATCAGGTCCTTATCGCAGGAACATGGTGTGATACAGGTATCAGTTGATGAGTTTCACAAGATCCGTCCCGGACAACTGGTTTCTATACTGCCTGTACATTCTTGTATGACCGCACAATGTATGGGAGGATATCTTGATCAGAGCGGGCGGAGAGTAGATCATTTTGCTTCATCAGTATACTATTTACAATAAAACAGAAAGACCTGCATTCGCACCTTGCAGGTCTTTCCTGATTAAGTCCCGATAAAAGTTTTAGGCGACCTGATAACCGAAACCCCGGCCTTCGTGTTCTACTTTTTTGATAGCACCACGCTTGTTGGCAAGTTTGTGCAAGCTCTGATTGATCCTTGCGTACAGGTCTTTTTGTGATAAACCCCTGGCGGCGGATGTCCGTTTTGCAGCTCCAAAGAAGTCAGAGAAAACTCCGGCCTTTTTCTTACCACGAAGAGTCTTCAATACGATTTCATCCCATACGTTCAACCTATAACCGCCGGCTTTTTTAGCAGGGCGACCACGTTTGCCTGCTACTTTTTTAGCAGGGCCTCCGCGTTTGCCTGCTGCTTTTTTAACAGGACGACCGCGTTTACCTGCAGCTTTTTTAGCAGGACGACCGCGTTTGCCTGCTGTTTTTTTAGCAGGACGACCGCGTTTACCTGCTGTTTTTTTAGCAGGACGACCACGTTTACCTGCAGCTTTTTTAGCAGGGCGTCCAGGGCCTTTCTTGGGTTTTGCTGTTCGCTCTTCTTTTGCAAGTCCTTTTAATTGACCAGTGACCTGTTTTGTACGGTATGTGAGTAATCGTAATTCAGTACGATAGGCATCTATCAGTTGCTGAAGTTCTTCTTTTGATAGTTTCATAGAGCGCTTTTTGGTTATTAATCAAAATACATAATTTGGCAAAGCTACTGTTTTTATTGAGTAAGGACTATATTCAATACGAGTCCTAAAGAGTACTTCAGATATGAGGTGAGTGAGATCAAAGATAAATAAATAACGATCATATCGCTTTTGGTATTTGGTTTAATAAAAAGATAATGACAAGGTGAGATACCCGAAATGAGAAAGGCACATAAAGGTAATTAAGAATGCTGTCTCAGTTTGACAATCTCTGAGTGACCAGAATAAAAGAGAACATTTGTATCCTTTTGATATGATTATTTCAATTCAAACATCTGATGTACAGTTGTACTTCCGGAAGTGAGCACAATCTTGTAAGTCCCTTTTCTGAGATAATACATGCCATTGTCCGCCGCTTTAATTTTCGCTTTTGCATCGATGTCTGTATACTCCCGGATATATTGCTGAACGTACATTTTACTGACGGACAAATCGTAAGGAGAGTAATTCAGGCCTTTCTCAGCAGTCATATCCTGTTGAAAGATGCGCTGGTCACCAAGAAAGACTTCCATGCGGAAGGTGCCTGCACTGCTCATGTAAAAAGGTATGAATATTTCCGGGATTCGATACTCGCTCCAATCTGTCCTGCGCATTCCCCATTGCGCACTGTATCGCATGCCCGACGCCGGAATCGCAAATGCATAGAGTTCGCTGGACAATATTTCAGGATTCAATGACTGAAGTTGCGAGATATCCGCTTTGTAAAACGACCGACCATGCGTACCTACCAACAAGTGTTTTGCGTACGGTTGGATATCCAGATCATGTACAGCCACGAAGGGAAGGCTTTCCCCGGCAGACATAAAACTCTGTCCTCGATCCAGGGAAATATACAAGCCGTGGTCTGTACCGACATACAGAATAGTTTCATTGACCGGATCCTCTATGATGACATTTACAGGCTCTGCCGGCAAATTCATGCCGAGACGAGACCATGTCCCACCAAAATCTTCAGAGACATAGATGTACGAAGAAAAATCATCCCAGCGGTATCCATTGAGTGACACATACACGCGTGGTTTGGCATGCGCAGATGCGCGGACGCGGCTGACCCAAAGATCCTGCGGGAGAGCATCTGAAATTCGGTCCCAGTTTCTGCCAAAGTCCTTTGAGACATGAATAAGTCCATCATCGCTCCCCGTATATAATACTCCGAATTCGAGCGGTGACTCATGAATCGTGGTCAGGGTACCATAAGGCACATCTCCGGGTTTACCACCTTTTGTGAGGTCAGGAGAAATAATTTCAAAATCATTACCCTGATTGAGAGATCTATGTAAAAATTGGGAACCCATGTACAGGATATCCTGATGGTGTCGCGAAAGGAGTATCGGAGTCTGCCAATTCCATCTGTATGGCCGTTCAGTTAATTCATGTCGCGGCTTGATGTACACATTTGTACCTGAACTTTTGTTGATCCGCGCATAGTTCCCAAACTGCAACCCGGTGTATACGGTAGTATTATCTCTGAAATCTACCTGCACCTGCATCCCATCACCGCCATACAGAAAATCGTACGGATAATCACCACTATTCTGCCAACCCGGACCTGGAGTATAGGTATGTGGACCACCCCACACTCCATTGTCCTGCAGTCCACCGTAAACGTGATAAGGCTTAGCTCTGTCAGTATGCACACTGTAAAATTGACCTACCATTGGGCTATTGCATTTGAAATAGTTTGCACCATCATCGTAGCTGACGTTTATTCCCCCGTCATTTCCCAGGATAAGATGCTTGTCGCGTACGCTGCTGAGCCAAAGCGCGTGATGATCTCCATGTACATTATCAGCATCAATGGACTTCCATGTAGCGCCGCCATCCGTTGATAATAAAATTGGTACACCAAGGATGTAGACTTTCTTTGCATCAAATGGAGAGACCCTGATCTGACCGAAATAGTATCCATAGGTGTTGTACATCTGATCGATGTACCCCGTATGCGTCTTCTGCCATGTTCTACCGCCATCCTCCGACACATAGACTTCAGCACCAATGACATCAGTATCGAAGAGCAGTGCATTGGCATCCTCGAGATATTCAACAAGCGTCATGGGAGTGATCTTCTTATCTCTTATGAGTTGGAAGATTGTATCGACCGTATACTTTTCGGGAAAGCCATTGTCTTCAAGAAAGGCCTGAACTTTGTCCTCTGAGAGTAATAGAAACGATGAGCCTGACATTGTGCGGAGCATTGTTTTTGTCAAGACATCTTCTTCTTCCGGTTCTGGAGACCGGCGGTAATAATTATCAACGATAGCATACAGGCGATAACCTTCAACGGTTTTTGCCACATCAAGCCCAATCCGGCCTACACCTTCTCCTTGTGGGAAACCGCTTGCACCTTGTGTCAGCGATTGCCAGTTCTCTCCTCCGTCATCGGATCGATACATACCCGAACCTGAGCCACTCTCCGTGAAATTCCATGCACGACGCATACGCTCCCAGGTTGCCGCAAAGAGGGTGTTCGGATTATCGGGGGAGCGAACGATATCAATGGCACCGGCATTTTCATTGACATAGAGGGTCTTTCGCCAAGTCAGACCACCGTCAGTAGTTTTATAGACGCCGCGCTCTGTATTCGGGCTATACAAGCTACCGAGAACTGCGACCCACACGATATTCGGATCAGATGGATGTAAAAGAATTCTACCTACGTGATGACTCTCTAACAACCCACGATGCTCCCACGATTTGCCTCCATCAATACTTTTGTACATCCCGAGGCCACTATATGAAGATCGGCTGGAGTTATTCTCACCAGTACCGATCCAGATGATATTATGATCCCAATCCACTGCGATATCACCAATGGTCATTACGGCTTCATGATCGAAGAGCGGCGAAAACGCTGCTCCATTATTATCCGTATACCAGAGCCCTCCAGAAGCGTATGCGACGTAAAAATGTGAAGGGTCCGAAGGATTCGCATCAATATCCGTTACACGACCAGAGAAGATAGAGGGGCCGATATTTTCAAACTTGAGATTTTTGATCATCGACTGCTCCTGAATGACATTGCGCTGTTGGAATCCGGAGATACGCACTGTGGCCGGACTTGGTAAAGGTTGACTAATCGCAGATAACGGAATAATGAGATATACGATGACCTGCTTAAATCTCATGATGGATGAATTTGTCGTAAACATAACAAACGCCCCTGCAAACACCAAGACGGCACAAATTCAGCAGCATCGCATTTTGCTTGTTGTCCACGAAGCCCGATGACTGTCTTGCTCTGTGCGCCGTCGCTGGCGCAAGAAGATGTACGTAGAACACGCCCGCCTGACCCAAAGGGATGCCACCGGACGAGCAAACATGCTTCTATAGGATTCCTGTTCATTAAGCCGGTGTTTTGCCTTCAGCTTCCTTCATACATTGCTTCCTAACAATGCACTTTGCCGTTCAGCTAATGATCCCCTTACCGGGCCTATAGAAGACTTTCACTGCTAAGTATCTGCAACCTGCCGGGCGCACCAACAAAAAAGCCAGACAGGAAAACCTGCTGGCTTTTATCAGATGGAGGTTATTGGTAAGGAATTAATTCTTCTTATCGATCTTCTCAAGCTGATCGACGTGCTCGATATCCAGCAGTTTTCCAAGCTTGCCGACTTTTTTCAGGTCAACATTACCGACAAAGCTCAGCAGCGCAAACTCATCTTTTCCACCAACGAGCAATAGCAACTCACTGACGATATCTCCGCTTTCCTTTACCCGGATGTGTACATTTTCATCGCCATCACGTGCCACGACGAGTTCTTCGTATTCATTGAGGTTGATTTTTTCCTTGGCCTCATTGTAATAGGTCATTGCTTCAGGTCCGTCATACGACAGCACACGCAGGCCCTTAAGCTCTTTGATAATCTCCATGATTTCCGGATCTACGTTATCTCCCTCTAATTCGATTTTTGATACTACCTCGAACATTTTAGGACTGATAAACACCATGTCAAAACGTTCGTCATTCATGTACTTGTCAAAGTACTTCTGAATTGCATCACTCTGACTATAACTGAGTGTTGAGAATGCTGTCACCGCAGCGATCATGAAAAATTTTATCGCATGTTTCATTGTTCTGGATTTTAGAATTTTTATTCTGTGATGAGAAAAGAGGTTATTTAATGATTTCGATATACGGTTGTGTTTTTGCGAGTTGCTCGCCTGCTAATTCCCGAGAGCTATTGAGCTTTTCCGAGACAAGGAGCAAGGCCTGTTTAGCCTCTTCGTATGCTTCCATGGGATCCTTATAGCTATCTGCTGAAATATGATTCACATCCTTCATCATCGTACGCTGAATCATGAAGCCTGCGACAACCAGTACCAACACAGTAGCTGCAATGCTCATTGCGCGTCGTAATACGACAACCCTTGTTTGCCTTATCGGAGCAACTGGTGCGGCCATTTCCTGAGCAGACTCTGCATGCAGAAATTGGAAGTAGGCCGCGTAGGCACTCTTGTCTTCTTTCTGGAAAGCAGCACGCAGTTGTGCTTCTTCTTCCGGAGTTGTCTCAGCTGCCCAGTATTTTTCAAGCAGTTCCTGAGTGGATTTTGGAAAGTCCATAGTTTTCAATGCTTATGAGTTTATCTTTTACTTTTTGTCTCGCTCTGAACAAATTGATCTTTACTTCATCAACAGTGATATTCAGAATCTCACTGATTTCCTTGTACTGCATTCCTTCGATTTCCCGCAGGTGAAACACCAACTTCTGCTTTGGCGGCAAAGTCTCCATCGTCTCGCGCAGCACCTGCATCAGATCGCCCATCTCTGCGGCACTATCAGGCACCGGATCGTGTGAGTGCACATTATAGGACACCGCATCAAGGTCTGTTGTCGAATGACGCGACCTGATCTTGTCGATGCAGAGGTTTTTTGTCACTCGCATCATCCAGGCGCCGGGATTCGCCATGGCTTCGACAGAATCGCGGTTTTGCCAGCATTTGACATGCACCTCCTGTACCACATCCTCCGCCAGCAAGCTGTCCTTTACGATACGCAGAGCAAAACGGTAGAGCCTGTTTTTATACTCACCGAAGAGGACATCATACTTTTCCGGTTGCATAGTCGTTTGTTTTGACGTGACAGGATGGAGGTTTGTTACACCACATTCGCTATTTTCAAGACATTTGCCCATGATCCCGCTGACAAGATAAGGAGATGCGTATCCTGAAAAAAATCGATACACTCGTCATCACGAGCTTCATTCCACCGTTCGTCCTGGCCTTTTTTATCGCTGTATTTGTACTGATCATGCAGTTCCTGTGGAGCTTCATAGATGAACTGGTCGGCAAGGGCATTGGCGCACTGGATCTGGCTGAGATGCTATTCTACCGCTCCCTGTCATTATTTCCACTGGCCTTTCCAATCGGAATACTTCTGGCATCGGTGATGGTCTTTGGGGGTTTGTCAGAGAGATACGAATTGTCGAGTCTGAAGTCAGCCGGGGTGTCATTACTCCGGGTGATGGGTCCGGCGATTGCATTCTCTACGGGCGTGGCGTTGTTTTCAATGTTTTGCTCGAACACGTTGATTCCATTGTCTAATCTGAAGTTTCAATCGCGCCTCTATGATATGCGTAATCAAAAACCGGCGTTGAGCCTGATCGAAGGAATTTTCAACGACGACTTCAAAGGGTACTCCATTCACATTGGGAAAAAGTATGCGGACAATAAACGCATCGAAAATGTGGTCATCTATGACCAAACGACGACAACACGCAGACAATTTAGTATGGTGGCTGCGGATCGCGGTGAAATGTTTTTATCGCCGGACGAACGCGATTTTGTGATGAAACTCTATGACGGCTATCATTATCAGGAAGTCGATCCTGAAAAGCAACGATCCGGTTTTCCGTTTACACGTACGCATTTCGGTGAATGGACAAAAAAGTTCAGTTTATCTGAGTTTGATCTCAGCTACACTGACGAGGAATTATTCAAGACACATCACAGTATGAAAAGTGTTGCAAAGCTGATTTATGAAATCGACACAATTGACATTCAGTATGACAAGATGATTGAGCGTAATCTCTATGATTTCAAAAGAGTAGCCAGACACAAGCCAGTAGAGATCCGCGATGCGCAAAAAACATACCCGGTTGAGAAATTAAATCCGGAAGCCATAAACGATGTCGTCATTTCCAATCCTAAAGCGATTTCAAAGACTACGCCACAGAGCAAAGGAAATGACAGGGCTCCCATCAAGACTCCCATCAAACCAAAGCCAGTAAAGTCAAACCTGGAACACCTTATGGATACCCTGGACAGATCGTTGCACTGGGATTCTGTATTTGCGAAAATTCCTGCGATCGATCGCGAGCAATATCTGAAGCAAGGTCTTGCGATCGCCAGATCCTTACATCAAAACAACGAACGACTCCAGGCAAGCCTGAAAGCTGTGCGTATCAACCGGGCTAAACATCTCTATGAATTGCATTCGAAATTCAGCTTCGGTGTGATCTGTGTCATTTTCCTGTTTATCGGTGCACCGATGGGTGCTATCGTACGTAAAGGCGGATTCGGTTATCCGTTGTTGGTCTCTGTCATCTTCTTTACGATTTTCATTTTACTTACCCTGATGTTCAAAAAACTCTCAGAGACGGAAAGTGTGGACCCTGTCATCGCAGCGTGGATGCCTTGTATCGCCATGCTTCCGATGAGTGCAATACTCACGTATAAAGCGCTCAATGACGCAAGAATGATCAATCCTGACAGATGGATTACACTTTTGTTCCGATTCGGTAATTGGTTTAAATTTCAAAAGGGTATCATCCAGGGTTAGAAATCATTCTTCTTCGTCAGAGAAAATCATCTCGAGTTCTGATTCTGTCAGCCGTAACTGTTCCTGACAATACTGAATGAGCTCCTTTGCACGCCGCAATTGCGCTGTCAATTCTTCAAGTCCGACATCCTGACCTTGCACGACCTGCAATATCTTGCTCAATTCTGCGAATGCCCGCTCGTATGTGAGTTGTGTGTGCTGTTTACTCATGAGACGTCACTGTACTTTGAATACGACCCTGATAAAGATGCGTAATGAGTTCATCGCCTGGGGCAATTTCCTCAGAAGACATGACGACGATACCATTTTTTGTCGTGATGCTAAACCCTCGTTGCAGGATTGAGGAAGGATCCAATGACCCGAGGAGAGTTTCGTAATGCGAAAAATGATCACGTTGTTTTTGAAGATAGAGCCGACCGGCGTTCACCATCGCCGGAGCGAGTTGATCCAGGAGTAATCTGTGACGGAACAGGACTTCACGCGGTGCCTGCCGGAGCAATTCAGTGAGGTGTTTGAGTTCAAGCCGATACGCATGAGCTGCACGGCGTGTGACCTGACAAATCTCAGAGAACAAATGATTCACGGCATTGTCAAAATGCGCATTCAAATCTGTGAGATAATCCGCTACGGCCGTCGGAGTTTTAAGTGAAGTATGCGCCACGCTGTCAGCGACAGTATGATCGATTTCATGACCAATACCTGTAAGGACCGGAAGAGGAAAACCCGCAATAGCCTTCCCAATCGCAAGACTATCGAAGGCTGATAAATCAATCCTGGATCCACCGCCACGAATGAGCACCACACAATCGTAATGTTTTTGCGCATGGGTAATCTGATCAAGGGCTTTGATCAATTCGACCTCCACCTGCATTCCTTGCATGGCAATAGGGTAGAGGTCAATCCAATAGCGATAGCGTTGCGCGTGATGCAGTAAGTGATTTCTGAAATCATGATACCCTGCTGCGTGTTCAGCACTGAGCACCGCAATGCGTTGGACTACGACAGGTAACGCGTGCTTAGTGTTCTGTTCCAGCAGACCAAGCGAGCTCAGAGTCTCAATAATCTCACGCCTTCGGGCTTCAATATTCCCAAGAGTAAACGACGGATCAATATCCTCCACAATGAGTTTCATCCCGTACCGCTCATGGAAATCGACCCTGACCTTGAGTCTGGTTTCCATGCCATCCTGTAAGAGTTGATAAAAAACCTCCTTGAGTTTGCGTTGAATGACCCAGGCTGTTTTTGCCCAAATGACAGCGCTCATCTGTGCCAGAATTTCGTCCTGATCAGGTACTTTCTGCACAAGTTCCAGGTAGTAATGTCCTCTGGATTGGTTGACCTGTGAAATCTCACAGCGCACCCAAAGCACTTCCTGGAAATTGAGTGCGATAACCCTGTGGATGTGTTCATTGAGTTCGAAGAGGGTGAATGCTTCCATGATGCGGAAACTAAGCAACGACTTCACGGACGATATCAGCCGCTTCCTGCAATAAGATGGCTGACCTTACTTTCAACCCACTCTCGTCGATGATTTTCTTCGCGAGATCCGCATTCGTGCCCTGCAGTCGCACAATGATGGGCACATGGATCTCACCAAGGTTACGATAAGCATCTACCACGCCCTGTGCTACGCGATCACACCGTACGATTCCACCAAAAATGTTGATCAGGATCGCTTTCACATTCGGGTCTTTCAGGATGATGCGAAATCCATTCTCCACACGTTCTGCATCTGCCGTACCTCCCACATCCAGGAAATTCGCAGGACTTCCACCTGAAAGTTTGATGATGTCCATCGTTGCCATAGCAAGCCCGGCACCATTCACCATGCAGCCCACATTACCATCGAGTTTGATGAAGTTGAGATCATATTTTTTGGCTTCTACTTCGACCGGATCTTCCTCCCCTTCATCGCGCCAGGCTGCAAGATCAGGATGGCGGAATAGCGCATTGTCATCGAGACTTACCTTGCAGTCGACGGCAATAATCTGTCCATGCCCATTGACGAGACAGGGATTGATCTCAAACAAGGTAGCGTCGGAAGAAGCAAATGCTCTGTACAAAGCGGCAACAAAACGGGTCATGAGTTTGAAGGAGTCTCCCTGTAGCCCAAGATTGTACGCAATCTTGCGTGTCTCATAAGCCTGTAATCCGAGTGAAGGATCCACATGTTCTTTGAAGACGAGATGGGGAGTTTCCTCAGCGACTTTTTCAATATCCATTCCACCTTCTGTAGAATAGACGATGACATTCTGGCCATTCTCACGATCCGTTAGAATAGAGATATAGAGCTCTTTACAAGAGTTAAAGTCAGGGACATATGAATCTTCTGCAATCAGCACTTTGCGCACACGTTTACCCGGACCATCAAGGCCTCCTGGTGTCTGAGGAGTCTTGAGCATCATCCCCAGGATTGCATCTGCGTATTCGCGCACCTGATCGCGCGATTTAGCGAGTTTGATTCCGCCGCCTTTTCCGCGACCGCCGGCGTGGATTTGCGCTTTGACGACAGCATATTTCGACCCCGTCTCAGCATGTAACTGATCATACGCTTGTAAGGCCTCTTCCCTGGTGTAGGCGACATATCCGCGTTGAACGGCAACGCCGTACTGAATCAAAAGATCTTTACCCTGGTATTCATGAAGATTCATTGGATGTTCCCTTTCGTGTGCGCTCTTTTCCACTGCCCAAAAGGCAATGGAGATTCATCAGAGGATACTTACTTTTTTACTGATGATACCACCTTCCGAAGATTGGATTTTCAGGAAATATAATCCTGCCACAACGCGGTCAACAACGATTGATACATATGTCTCACGACCAGCTTCTACGCGCTGCGAAGAATGATACCATACCACCTCTCCCGTCATATCATATAATGTGATCTCAGCATCAAATGAACGCTCAGACTCAAGCAGGACATTGATCTCATCATCTGTTTTCACGGGGTTCGGAAATACGTCTATCCTGTTCACCGATGATATCGTCTCGATACCTGATGCAAGCCCGGTATGAAAATTCTGTGTTATTCCCCATCCGGCTCCCGTCTGGCTTTCATTGAAGGGCCAGACTCTCCAGTAATAATTGACATCCGGAGTCAGTTCTTCGATCGTCAGAAACGACTCCTGGACGATTTGTCGTTGTGGAGCAAACGTGAAAGAAGGTGATCTGTCAAAAACGACGAGATAATCTGTTGCACCAGGCACACCTTCCCAGTCCAGGTCGATCTTATCAAATGTCGCTGTCTCTTCTCCATTGATCGGATAGTTGTAAACGACATTGTTATCTACAGGATCCTGAACAGGTACATATCCAGTGCGTAGATAGGCTCTATCTGCACTGAGGTAATCGACTTCAATAATACTTTGTTGATCGGGTGAAAAGAAATAATCATCACATCCGAGAAAGTAACCCATGAAATTATTTTCCGTGACATCGATAACGTCTCCATTCGGGTCCATGACTACAGGAGTATATTCCGCACATGGATCACCACCCACTGACCATCCATAACCAAAATTGTAATCAGGATTAGTATCGCAAATGAGATCTCCTGCAATCGTACAGTTTGATCCATTCTGAAACTCTACTCTCAGACTACCATTGCACGGAGACCAAATGCTATTCACTGGGTTTCCATGGACATCTTCATCATACGCTGTGCAATCCCAGCCATTAAACGTGTGGATAAGACTGAAAAAGTGTCCTGCTTCGTGAGAGAGTATGGCATTTGTCAGATTTCCATTGAATCTGTCTTTCCGCATCACTACCCAATCATTTGGTGGTGAGTAGAATCCAAGGGTCTGACCCACGATGGCGCCGGTTTCACAATCCTGCGTGACATAGAGGTTCATTGCGTTCAGATCTTTCACCAATCTCATCTGGAAGACGGATGTAGGATGTGTGGGATCTGTGAATACGAGAGTGTGATCTTTGTAGCGCCATTCATCGATATAAAAGAGTATCTCTTGCGGGGCATAGTCGGCATTGAGCTTTTTGAGCTGATCCAATCCCTGCTCCTCTCGTGCTCTTCCATTGCCATTGCCGTCCGCGACCAGGATGAAGGTGATGGGCACATACTTTATTTCAGAACTCCTTGCATGTACCGGCGATACTGCCAGTGTTTTTTGGTGCTCCCTGATGCGCTCCATAAGAGGCTGCGGGTCTGTCAGGCCACAGTAGCCAGTGATCTGCGCGTGCAGAAAGACATTTGTGAAAAGAAGAAATGTGAAAGCGAAAAGAATACCTCTGATTTTCATCTATTCGAAGTTTATTTGATAGTTAAGCCAGTTAGAAGCACAAATTTAGAAAAAGCACATCTATATCGGGGCAGAATCCTTTGTCGGTAATGCGTCTTAATGAGTGGTATCTCTGTTTTATTTCCCTCTGGTTGCCGTTATAATCAGCAATAAACCATGGACTGACGAACTTGTTTAACGAAAGGCATTTTACATTTACACCGCCCAAAACAATATTCGATCATCAATATCACCTACAAATGAGCAAAGTTACAGTCATCGGAGCGGGTAATGTCGGAGCGACGGTTGCCAATGTCCTTGCACACCAGGATATCGTAAAGGAAGTCGTCGTCCTGGACATCATGGGCGATCTTGCCCGGGGTAAGGCGCTGGACACATGGCAGCAGGCACCCATAGACAACTATAATACGTACCTGATCGGGACAGACGATTACAAGCTTACAGCAGGTTCAGATATTGTTGTCATTACGGCTGGTGTACCACGTAAACCGGGTATGAGCCGGGACGATCTCATTTCGACTAATGCGAAGATTGTGGCTACAGTGACACGGTCTATCCTTCAGCACTCGCCAAATCCGATCATTATCGTGGTCTCTAATCCGCTGGATGTGATGACGTATGCGGCATATAAAATCTCAGGACTGCCATCGTCCCGTGTCTTCGGCATGGCTGGCATCCTGGACACGGCACGGTACAGAGCATTCTTATCAACAACCCTCAAAGTTTCACCTAAAGACATACAGGCGGTACTGATGGGCGGTCATGGAGATACCATGGTTCCCTTGCCGCGCTACACGACGATTGCTGGCATTCCGGTGACCGAAATGATTGATGCTTCTGCACTCGACGAAATTGTCGAGCGTACGAAAGCCGGTGGGGGTGAGCTCGTAAAACTCATGGGTACCTCCGCATGGTATGCCCCCGGCGCCGCCGCCGCCCAGATGGTTGCAGCCATCCTGAAAGACGAAAACAGAATCTTCCCGTGTTGTGTAAATCTCGATGGACAATATGGTCTGAAGGATGTCTTCCTTGGTGTACCTGTAAAACTTGGCAAAAATGGCATCGAAGCTGTCATCGAGCTGAAATTAAATGATGATGAAATGCTTCTGTTGAGAACATCAGCCGGGCATGTGCGTGAGGTAATGGATGTGTTTGATAAAATGACGGTTTAAAAGCAGAGGGCAGAGAGCATGGGGCATAGAGGAATTTTGCGGAATTGCCAATCAAGGGTTGTTACCAAATGGCTACGTCTTGTGGGTGTCATTATCAGCAGTGACCGTGTGTAAGTACCAACAGACATAGGACTCAAAGTGGGTATTTAATCAATTGATCAATCATTCATCTATCAATCAATCTTTCTTCTTCATCTCCCTCCCAAAGAGATCCCGTTTCTCTTTTTGTGGCTCTCGGCCTCCCGGAGGTTCGTCCATGATGATATTGAACACAGAGTCGATGAAATGCCACATTCCATTCGTGTAACGATATCCATGATAGCTCCCATCAGGTACCAATGCCGGACCCTCCGGAGTTGTGATGGGAATCACGTGATCATAGATGAGCAATTCCTTTTCACGATCAAAACGCATTGTAGCCGAAGCGACATCAGTGTATTCCAGTATTATTCTGCTTTTTACCTCAGTCGAATCAGTCGGGTTGAAGACAGGACTTCCAAAGGTTGCGCCCGAACTCTGTAATATGAGTACTTCTGCAACCCTTTGGTTGATCGTTGGAGTATGTGCATTAAACCCCAAAAGGAGATACGCATCGGTCTTGTCTTGAGTTTTGAAAGGCTGGATACCATAGTAAATCGCTCCGTACCATGTACCTTGATCAAATGATGCGTATTCAGAAGTCAACGACCTGGTGTCTCTGAATTCCAAAGGAGGATGATCAATCCCCGAAAGAAACTGAATGTAGCCGTAATACCTGAAGGTCTGTAAGTCCTCTTCAACCTGCCATGTAATGATTCTGAAGGTGCTATCCTGTGGAGTAACCACTGTCAGCCAAGGCAGGTCTTTAAAAGTATTCGCTGACGATTCGGGAGTGTTGAGATAGTCTTTAAACAAACGTAAAAATTCAGTAGCCGCTCGCATTCGATGGACAGGTTTGGAAGCATGAACCATGACATCGGCATAAAACGAGATATCAGTGAGACTGATTGTGACATTTTGAGCATTGAGGCACCATGTCACGAGTAGGGTAAACGGGAGACCGGATAATTTACGCATGGGATCCTGATCGATAAACGCAACACAATGGGGTTTAATTATTACCCAGTCAGTGTATGCTTTAAAAATAAAGAATGCACAGAGAGTTATTGATCCTCGTCTTCTGCAGGTTTCACATTTTTATCGGGGCGCCCTTCATGTCGGATCCATTGTACTTGCTGGGGGTTATTGCCATATGTTGCCGTTCCAATGAGAATGAGATTATTGTCCTTATGCATCACGCGCCATTCGGAAGGATTTTCATTTCCTGAGGGTTTCAGTTCCAATAGTTTAGTCTGATCATCATAACTCCAGGTGCCCTCTTGCGTCTTGTCACCCCAGACTCCATAATCATACTTCCCGTTTTCCAGAAAATCAATCCAATGCCCTTTTCTCTCCTCAGGATCAATTTTACCGCTGGTCACAGTCACGTGATGACGAAAGAGCTGGTGCGTCAGGAAGGTCCATGGCATATTGGCCACCAGGTTAGGATTCTCTGTAGATGGAGATGACAATGCCGTTGTATCTCCTTCCGATGAGGTCGTCTCGGATGTCGTAGCTTCCTGCTTACAAGAAAACAAGATGTTCATGACTAGTACAGGAATCAGCATGCGTTTGAATTTCATATCCGTAAAAAATTGAGTTCGCAAAATTCGTCATTATTTTGAGTATGCAAGATCAATTTGCCGGCCCGAAATGGAAAGAAGCTGTGAAGCGATGCACAGACTTTCTTGCGACGGTGGGAGTGATCCTGGATCAGAAACATATCCTCCTTGCCGTGAGCGGCGGAAAAGACTCCATGTGCATGCTGGCATTACTCGTCACCACAAGGGCACGCGTGAGTGTCGCACATGTCAATTATGGGCTGCGTGGCGCTGATTCCGACGCAGATACCGGGATGGTCCGGGAAGCGTGCAATGAGTTGGGTGTCGTCCTGCACGAGAAGAGATTCGATCTCACATTGCGTACGCAGACGAATGATGAGAGTCTGCAACAACTCGGACGACGGTTACGCTATGCCTGGTTTGAGGAACTTTCTACCTCCCATCAATACGATTACATCTGTACCGCTCATCATCAGGATGACGCAGCAGAATCTTTCTTTATCAACCTCATGCGCGGCACAGGATTGAAAGGTCTGATGGGCATTCCTGTACTAAGGGGTAATATCATACGTCCCATGCTTTGCTTTACGCGTGCAGAAATCGGGGACCTTGTGCAACAATATGAAATCCGCTATCGGGAAGATGCCTCAAATTTGGGCAGGGACTACCTGCGCAATCGCATCCGGCATGATATCATTCCATTGTTCAAAGGAGAACGAGCACACTTCATCACAAGAATGCATGCTACGCAGCAACGGTTGCATGATGAATATGTACTTCTTGAAGACTATCTGATCAGATTAAAATCCGAGCTCTGTAATGTAGATCGGGGAACCTTCGTAGTTGACCGTGAGCGATTATTCATGACAACATCTCCGGCAATCGTGTTGCTTTACTTCATTCAGCAGTATGGCTTTAGTTGGGCACAATGCATGGGTATTGTGAAAAGCACACAGACCTCGGGAACGATCTACCTTTCCCATTCGCACCGCTTGGTTGTAGACCGCAATCGGATTTGTGTTGTTCCCTCTTCTGGTGTACACGATGAGGAAAGTATTCAAGTCGAGGGTGACGGGCAATATGTCCTTTCGGATGGCGAATTGATCATCAGTCATGCGGATGGATCAACCTTCAATGGTGATCCCAACATCGAATTTGTGGATGCCTCAAAGCTCCCCGGGCCATTTATAGTTCGTCATTGGCGTGCGGGAGATTTCTTTTATCCATTGGGAGGTCCCGGGCGACAGAAACTGCAGGATTATTTTACGAATCAAAAAAATTCAGTCCTCGACAAACAACAGGTCTGGTTACTTACGGCTGGTGAGGATATCGTATGGGTGATTGGAATGCGATTGGACAATCGATATAGAATCACGGCCGGGACAACACATGTCATAAGACTTGAATGGAGGCCCTCTGATGTCTAACGAATCCCCTGTTCGTTGAGCCAGGCCTGATATTGGCGTGCATTTTCCAGATGACCGGATAACGTCTTTGCAAAAAGATGTCTGCCGTCATTTCCCGGTTTTGCACAGAAGAAGATGTAATCATGTTTCTCCGGTTTCAGGACGGCGTCAATGCTATGAATTGTCGGCATCGCAATTGGGCCAGGTGGAAGACCGGGATGCAGGTAAGTATTATAAGGTGACTCAATCTCCAGATGTTTGTGCATGATACGGCGGAGGCTCAGATCTTTCAAGGCAAAGCGCACTGTAGGATCAGCTTGCAGAGGAATATTCTGGTTTAAGCGATTGTGATACACACCGGCAATAGCGGCTCGTTCATCCCGCGCCTGTGTCTCACTTTCCACAATCGAGGCAAGCGTATAGACTTCGACAGAAGTCATTGACAAGTTCTCTGCTGCTGCCTTTCTCTCCGCGTTCCAGAATCGTGCATGTTCGCTTTCCATGCGTGCCAGGAGTTTGTCAGGACGCACATTCCACCACACCTCGTATGTATTGGGTATGAATAAACTCAAGATGGTCTCTTGCGTATAGTTTGATTCCGGCAAGTAATCGCTACGCATATATTGGAGGAATGTGAAGGAATCCACTTCAAGCTGCTTTCCAATGATACCCGCGAGATCTTCCAGGGTATGTGCAGAGTTGATCACAAGGTCAATCGCGTCTTGTTCTCCCAGCCTTAACTTTTGAATGAGCGCATAGTTGCTGGTACCAGGCTGAACAAAGTACCGGCCTGCTTTCACGCTTTGATCGTTGAAATGCATGCGTTTTGCAACCCACTCAAATGATTTTGGATGAACGAGTATTTCCTGTTCTGACAATGCCTGAAACACATCGGTATATCCGGAGCCTTCAGGCAAGAGAATAAGGTTTGTCATACCTTCCTGCGTATTTGCGTGGTAAATCCATTTATAGTATTTCCATCCAGTGACCGCACCAACGGCCAAAAGAATGCATGCTGCGATCAGAATGCGCTTCATGGTCAGGGCTATCAATATTGCTCCTCTGTACTTGGGAAATCTCCTGAGCGTACATCTGTGATATAGCGCTGTACAGCATCCTGAATCGTATCGAAAAGTTCCAGGTATCTTCTTAGAAATCTGGGATGAAATTCCTTCGTGATCCCGAGTAGATCATGTGTCACGAGCACCTGGCCATCGCACTCACCCCCTGCTCCAATGCCGATAGTTGGGATGTCGAGACTCTTGCTGACTTCTCCCGCGAGGTTTGCAGGAATTTTTTCCAACACCAGGGCAAAACATCCGAGAGAATCAAGAAGGAGAGCATCCGATTTTAGTTTTGCAGCTTCATGTTCTTCTTTTGCCCTGACTGTATACGTACCGAACTTGTAGATTGATTGTGGTGTTAAGCCGAGGTGTCCCATCACAGGAATACCGGCTGAAAGAATGAGTCGAATTGACTCTTCGATTTCTTTACCTCCTTCAAGCTTTACACCATGTGCGCCCGATTCCTTCATGATCCGGATCGCTGACTCCAGTGCTTTGACCGGGTTGCTCTGATAAGATCCAAAAGGTAGATCTACGATGACAAGTGCCCGCTTCACTGCGCGGATTACGGAACTGGCATGATAGATCATCTGATCGAGGGTGATCGGCAGAGTTGTTTCATGTCCTGCAATCACATTAGATGCAGAGTCTCCAACCAAAATCACATCGATCCCCGCTTCATCAAGGATGCGCGCCATGGAGTAATCATAACCTGTGAGCATCACGATCTTCTCCTGATGAGACTTCATCTCTTGCAAAGTGTGAGTGGTAACGCGTCTGGCTTCTCTATGCACGGACATTTATCGAGTGTTTATTTGAAAGGGTCATAAAGATAGCAAATCGGGAAAGCGGCTGTTAGCTATTGACTATTGGCTGTTAGCCGTGAAGTCGAGCTTATGGATTGCGATCACCGGTTTTCCCGAATTCCCCGATTTCACCGATTTCCTCCACTTCCTCTATTTCGGTAAATTGTATTCAACATGACGGACACGCGGGTCCGCCGCTACAGATCCAGTTCGCCCCAATTTACCGATATGGCCAATTTCCTCCACTTCCTCTGTTTCCTCTGTTTCGGCGAATTGTATTGAACATGGCGGACACGCTGGTCCGCCACTACAATACCCTTTTAACCGACTTCACCGATTTTCCCGCTTCCCCGATATGGCCAATTTCCTCCACTTCCTCTGTTTCCTCTGCTTCCTCCTATTCCTCTGGTTTCCGAAATCCATACATTTGCGGGCATGCGAAAAATCTGGCTCCCCGGGATCACGGTACTTTTTCTTTTCTTGGCTTGTGACAATGAACTGAATCTGACAGCGCCGTGGAAGGATATCCCGGTCATCTATGGAGTTATTTCTCCTGCCGATACGACCCATTATGTCCGGATCGAAAAGGCATTTCTGGATCCGGCTATATCTGCACTTGAAATCGCGCGTATACCTGATTCTCTGTATTACGATGAGTTGGAAGCTGTATTTGTCAACCTGGCGACTGGTCAACGAATTGCCCTGTTGGAAGTAGATGGCGCAGATGAAGGATATCCAAGACAAGATGGTGTCTTTGCAGAGTCACCAAACATCTTATACAAAGTCACAGCGGCAGACGCGAATCTAATTCCTGGTCAGCGAGTGCGTCTTGAGGTGACACGTTCGGATCAGTTGCCCCTGGTGACTGCTGAAACAAACATTGTTGGACGCCCCACCATCAACAGACCGCAGGCAGATGATAATCTGAGATTTCAGACCAATGGTTTTTACAGGGTTCTGTGGGCTGCGGCAAGTGGTGCGGCATTTTATGATGTCATCCTTTACGTGAACTATAATGAATACAATATCACTGATCCTTCAGATGTAAAGTCAAAGGTTGTCGGATGGAAGATCGGTGGAGTTATCACTGGTACCGAGTTAGAAATTCCGGGCATCGAATTTTACAAATTCGTAGGTGCATCTGTAGAAGTGAATTCGGATCTGCGAAGGGTATTTAAGGGAATAGATCTCCAGGTACGTGCAGGTGGTACGGAGCTCTATGAATTTCAACGCGTGCAACTAGCCAACACAGGCATCACAAGTGCCGGCGGCGATATCCCGCAATACACAAATCTCTCAGAAGGTGTAGGCATCTTTTCATCCTCAAATAGACACATCAGGCTGGATCTTGAACTTCATGAGGAAAGTCTGGACTCGTTGATCAGCGGGTCGTTCACGAAGCAGTTGAATTTTCAATAGGGGCGGCGTAGTTACTTGTACTTTTTGTTGCAGCGTTACCACCAACTCTCTTCATAGACTATGTCAAGTAGAACCTATTTGGATACAAGGGACTTAAGTAATTATGCCTTTTTGTCATGTCTAAGATCCAATATCTGACAACTGTAACAAGTATCCTGCGGAATTGGCGCATTTGCGCTGCTGGCATATCTATTGATCAGGGATTAGAAGTATCACATTTTTAGAAAACTCAATTCAACAAATACGATCATGGGTAAAATTATTGGAATAGACCTGGGTACAACGAACTCGTGTGTTGCCGTGATGGAAGGCAATGAACCGGTCGTCATCCCAAATGACGAAGGCAGACGTACAACACCTTCTGTGGTAGCCTTTATGGATAACAACGAGCGCAAGGTAGGTGACCCTGCTAAACGACAGGCCATTACAAATGCCACAAGAACTGTTTATTCCATCAAACGCTTCATGGGTACGCGTCATGCCGAAGTCGCGGAAGAATCGAAACGGGTGCCTTATAAAGTGACGAAAGGTGAGAATGACACTGTCCGTGTAGAAGTAGATGGACGGAAGTACTCCCCACAGGAAATCTCTGCTATCATCCTTCAGAAAATGAAGAAAGTCGCAGAAGACTTTCTTGGCCAGGAGGTGAAAGAAGCAGTGATCACGGTCCCGGCTTACTTTAATGACTCACAACGTCAGGCCACGAAAGAAGCCGGCGAGATTGCAGGTCTGACGGTAAAACGCATCATCAATGAGCCTACAGCCGCTGCGCTTGCTTATGGCCTTGACAAGAAGCACAAAGACATGACCATCGCAGTCTATGACCTCGGCGGGGGTACGTTCGACATCTCAATCCTCGAACTCGGCGAGGGTGTTTTCGAAGTAAAATCCACCAACGGTGACACACACCTCGGCGGTGATGACTTCGACCAGGTGATTATGGACTGGATGGCTGATGAATTCAAATCGCGTGAAAACATCGATCTGCGTAAAGACCCGATGGCACTGCAGCGTCTGAAAGATTCTGCCGAACGGGCGAAGATCGAATTGTCTTCATCCAGTGAAGCAAGTATTACACTGCCATATATCACCGCAGTCGATGGTGTACCAAAACACCTCGATGTCAAACTCACGAAAGCAAAGTTTGAGCAGTTGTCCGACAAACTCATCAATCGTACCATCGCTCCATGTGAGGCTGCATTGAAAGATGCCGGTATTTCACGTGCCGATATAGACGAGATCATTTTGGTTGGAGGAGCAACGCGTATGCCGCGCATTCAGCAAGTAGTAGAAGAATTCTTTGGAAAGAAACCAAGTAAAGGTGTGAATCCGGATGAAGTCGTCGCTATCGGTGCTGCAATCCAGGGTGGAGTATTAAGCGGTGATGTACAGGATGTCCTTCTGCTCGATGTGACTCCTCTGAGTATGGGCATTGAGACAATGGGTGGAGTCTATGACGTAGTGATCGAATCCAATAGCACGATACCTACAAAGAAATCGAAAATTTATAGTACAGCCTCGGATAATCAACCTTCTGTGGAGATTCACATCCTGCAGGGAGAACGACCGATGGCAAGAGACAACAGAACCGTCGGACGTTTTATCCTCGATGGTATTCCACCAGCGCCAAGAGGCTTACCACAAGTGGAAGTGACATTCGATATGGATGCAAATGGGATCCTGAAAGTTACTGCGAAAGACAAGGGCACGGGTAAGGAACAAAATATCCGTATCGAAGCCTCAACAGGATTGTCCAAAGAAGAAATCGCACGTATGAAGGCGGAAGCAGAAGCGAATGCAGCCGCAGATAAAATAGCGCGTGAGACCGTTGATAAACTGAATACCGCGGATTCGCTGATCTTCCAGACAGAGAAACAGCTGAAAGAATTCGGTAACAAACTTCCAGCAGACAAGAGATCTGCAATTGAATCTGCAGTGGAAGAGTTGAAAGATGCGCACAAAAAACAAGATATCAGCCGCATCGACAGTGGTATTGATAAACTGAACGCGGCATGGCAGGCTGCAAGCCAGGATCTGTACCAGGCACAACAGCAAGCGGCAAGTGACAATGGGGGGACCGCTGCTAATGGATCACAATCGTCTTCAGAGAAGTCTTCCGGAAATAACGGAGACGTAACCGATGTAGAGTATGAGGAAGTGGATGATAAGAAGAAGTAAGAAATGATTGATTCTTGATGAATACGGAATCAATTGGTTGATAAAAAAGCCGGAGTCAGGAATGATGTCCGGCTTTTTTTATACGATAGTTGTTTGGGTAGTGAGCATATTTGACGAAGAGTGGGGACTCCTGTCATTGCATCTTAACCACTCGAACGGTTTATAATTTGTGTTCTTGTGCAAATCTTGCCGTATACTCCTGAATCGCATCACGTACCCTTCGATAGACAGGTAAAACTTCCTCTTCAACTCCCTTAGCAGTTGCCGGATCATTAAAGGAATGATGAAATTTCAAATGCTTACCTGGAAGCACAGGACATTGCTCGCGCGCGTTGTCACACACAGTGATCACAATATCCCACGCAATATGAGGCAATGCATCAATAAGTTTCGATGAATGATGTGAGATATCTATCCCAACTTCTGCCATCACTTTTACCGCCAGCGGATTCAATCCATGCGCTTCAATGCCCGCACTATATATCTGATCGTCCGGAAGATATTTGCGCAGATAACCTTCAGCCATCTGGCTCCGGCAACTGTTGCCTGTGCAGAGGATCAAAATGCTTCTTGACACAAGGCGAAGGTAAGTCAGGAAAATGTATGAGTGATGGATGATGGTTGATGTATGATGGATGATCATTGGTGCACATTGGGTATCATTCATCAGCCATCACCCATCAACCATCAACCATCATTCATATTCATCAACCATCATTCATTATTTTAAATACCTTTGTATCCCGTAACAAATTCAACCTTTCCCATGGTCAAGTACATCTTTGTTACGGGTGGAGTCACCTCCTCACTCGGAAAAGGAATCATATCCTC
>DATDQA010000060.1:0-2432 GCA_035292505.1 Saprospiraceae bacterium
AATGTGAAGCGAAGCACCCTTCTGTCGACAGGTCTGCGACAAACACATCGGGCCGGATGTCGTTCAACTGTTCCAATATCCACCGCACTCCATCTTCAGAATAGCGATGACGCCTGATAATCCTGCATGGAATTCCTGCTGCCACCAGTGTATCGAGATGGGTATGGCTTTTCTCTTCTCCAACCCAGAAGCCAAGTACGTGGACATCATGTCCCCGGCCACGTAGGGCTACAAACAAACGGGCTGCATTTGCCGCGGGTCCGCCGATAAAGTTTTTACGGTCTCTGACTGTGAAAGCGATCCTCACTCCATGAAGTTATTTATCAGAAGAAATGAGATTGAGCAAAACACGTTGAAAGATGTTCTTCTTAAGGTGCCCAGCTTTTTGATCATTGTCAAACACTTGCCCTACATAAGAAGGATTTATACGGCTCAGGGTCGATTCATACTCATTGAGGTATGCGATGAGTAAAGAATCGGTGCCATTCCTGATACCGAGAATTGTACTTTTTGTGAAATGAATGAAGACGACAGGATCTGTGCCATTGATCAATACATGGTCATCTAGCAACACGCGTATGCAATCCACCTGGTTCCAGTTCGCCACATTACATCCCTTATGGCGGAGTATCCTGATGTCCTTAAACCGGCTCGGCAGCAGATCGAAATATTTCTGATCGTAAAATAAACCGCGCTCATGATCGATCTCGCATTTGTGTAGACACGCCCTTGCCAACCATTCCAACGCTGGGATACCGCCAAACGAAGCGCCCAGAAAACCCCCGTTGTAGATTCCATCCCGGAAGTTCAATTCAAAATTGAACGCATCTTTCTTCGGATCTGAGCTCCTCCAATGAGGAGAGAGAAGGATCGATCCCTCATTCAGTTCATCAAAAAGGAATTGTGGATCATTAAAGAAAAACATATCCGGGTCCACAAAAATAACTTGCTGATAACCTCCGGATGTCAGCAGAGAACGCAACCACACAGATTTCAATGACCAACGTAATCCATCAGGGTTGTCCTGGTATTTTAATATTATTTCCCTTTCCACATCATTAAGCTCCAGCGTATCGAGGTAAGTCAAGGTGACTCCGTCCGGTATTTCATATCCTGTGATATCGTGTCTACGATCGACAATCAGCGCATGCATCGGGATATCCATAAACCGGTGCCATGAATGATATAAAGCGATCGCGTAGTAAGTAAAATCAGAGGTGATGACGGTGCAGAAGGTGCGCATTGACAGCTAAGATAATGGGCAGGGGGCAGAGAGCCAGCCACTCTTTTGGGTAACAAACAATCCTGAAAGTGAAATATTTATAAATTCCTGAAGACTTTACGTTTATCCTTACTGACTGAGCTGTGTTTTCAACTCACATCTGATACAAAAACCCGGCGACAATATTCCTGTGCGCATCCTTCTTATCAATGACCACGATTCCCAGCTTACGCAAGTCGATACAATAGTTGACGTCCGGATCTTTTTTAATGATCTCCCAGGCCTCACGCATACCTTCACTCCATCTGATGTCGTCAAAGATGATCACGGCGGGATCGACAATCTTCTGCTTCAACGCACTGAAATACTGCAGCGTCGGATCCCTCTTATGATTCCCGTCAATGAAAACCGTGTCAAATAACACCGGCCGTGTGAGCAATTCCGGAAACGTCTTGTCGTATAAGCCCTCTATCACTTCGAAGCTCTTTTCGCCTGCCATACTTTCAAACCGGGCACTGGCAATCGCACAGAGATCGGGTTGACCTTCCATCGTGAACAGCTTACCATGATTCTGTTGCAGGGCGGCTAGCAGGTATGATCCTGAGATACCGAGGTTTGTCCCAATCTCGAGGTATGAGCGGGACTTCAATTCCTTGACCAGGAAATAATGCAACTCTCCCCACTTGGGAGGCGAAGTAGATGTCCTGCAGATCTCCGAGGTCATCCTTTTCTCATCAGAACCAAACACCGCATATGAAATCATCCTTTCACTCCTGAGGAGTTCACTGCGATAAGCCGCAATACTCCGGAACACTTCCTGATCCTCCTGTCGATATTTTCCTGCCCTGACTTTGTCTATTGCATCAAGGATGTGGTTCAATGTAGTATTCTGACAAGAACGCAATCTGCGTATTTCAGATCCCATCCTGAGTCGCGCGATCATTTTTGCCACGACCCTTTTAAACTTATTGATCATACTAAATTCAGATAATTCAGTGGAAATTTAAATTCTACGAAAGTACTGTATATAGGCGGAGCGGTTGATGGGGTGATAGGTTGATAGGTTGATAGGTTTATAGGTTGATAAGTTTATAACTCAAGTTTCGGTACCTGAATGTTCTATTATAATCCTCTAACTAATAATGGCTTATGATGGCATGCGCTTTTCACTTGTTGGAAAGACCATTTGATGAGTCATACGCGGTTATGA
>DATDQA010000061.1:0-4157 GCA_035292505.1 Saprospiraceae bacterium
CGCACTAAACATCCATCGGATACCTTGAGCAATGACACCCGGAGAAGCCAATGGCACCGAATGGCTCGGCACGATAATCCCCGCATTGCCAAAAGAGCAGCCATCCTTCATCTCCGTTTTGTCAATGATGGTGACCTCAAAACCCGCTTGTCTGAGATACCATGCCGAACATAACCCGATAATGCCGCCGCCGATGATATGCACGCTGTAAAATACGTACCCGCGATTTAACTCGCAGTACAATTGAAATCCTTATAATTTAGAAGGAATTTTATAAGCAGCGTGTATCTCATCTATGCCTGATACCCAAAATAGAAAACTCGCCGCCATTCTCTTTGCGGATATCGCCGGGTATACGGCCTTGATGCAACGCGACGAGGAGGCAGCACTGCAGAAACTCACCCGGTTCAAGAATGTTCTTGAAAGACAAATCGCTCTTTTTCACGGGCATATCATTCAATATTATGGAGATGGTTGCCTCATCCTCTTTGAAAGTTCCGTGGATGCTGTGAGTTTTGCAATCGCGATCCAGGGGATCTTCCGGGAAGATCCCCGGGTTCCCGTACGTGTCGGTATCCACGCCGGTGATGTCCTTCTCAAAGAAGGACTTGTCTTCGGCGATGCTGTCAATATCACTTCACGAATCGAAAGCATGGGAATACCCGGAACGGTGCTCCTTTCTGAGGCTGTGTGTGATCAGATAAAGAACAAACGTGAATTTCAACTGACATCATTGGGGAGTTTTGATTTTAAAAATGTATACAAACCGATGGAGGTCTTCGCATTGTCGAATGAAGGCTTGTCAGTACCGAAACGCGCAGAGATGGAGGGTAAGATGAAAAGTCATACACCCGAAAGGAAAAGAAGTACCGTGATGTGGGTACTCCTTGTTTTATTCCTGTCGATAGTAGCTTTTGCAGGATGGCGAATCTGGAACAATAAGACTAACTCTTCAATTGGCGAACAGAAAGAGAAATCCATTGCCGTGATGCCGTTACGCAACCTGAGCGGTGACCAAAGCCAGGACTACTTCGCAGATGGCGTCGTTGAGGCGATCTATAGTAAACTTGCTCAGGTCAGTAATCTGCGTGTGACATCGATGACTTCCATGTTGGGTTACCGGAATCAACCGAAACCGATTCCTGAAATCGCAAAAGAACTCCGTGTGAATCATATTCTCGAAGGCTCCGTTTCCCGGGATCAGAATACCGTGCGAATCACAGTGCGGTTGGTAGACGGAAACACCGACCGACAGTTGTGGACGCGGACCTATGAACGGCAGCTCCTGGACATCTTTATGATTCAAAACGATATCGCACAATCCGTTGTCAATGCCCTGGAAACGACATTAAGCCCGGTAGAACAAAGCAGGCTTGCCAAACTTGAGGTGGCGGATATCACTGCGTATGATTTGTATTTAAGTGGTTTGGATGATTTTCACGAATACGGATTCACATTAGATACCTCTCTCAACGAATCTGCGTTACGAAAGTCATACAAGGCAATACATCTGGATCCACGATTTGATGATGGGCTGGTCCTGCTTGCAAATTGTTGGTATTCGCGACGCAATTATGGTTTTGGCGACGTCTCTCTGGATTCGGCAGAGTTCTATGCAGACCAGGCTTTGCGGATCAATTCTTCCGCCAGTGATGCGTTGAGTCTGAAAGGTTCCATTGCATGGGATAAGGTACAGTACGAAGAGAGTAAACAATTCGCGGAAAAGGCACTGGACATTGCACCCAACAACAGCCCGGCATTGCGATTACTTGCCTCATATTATATGTTTGAATCCGAGTCCATCGAAAAATCCGTACCCCTCCTTGTAAAAGCCATTGCACTTAATCCAAAGAACCGGGACAAATCTCAGGGGAATCAATCACTGTATCTGGATCTCGGGAGCATTTATTTACGGGCCGATTTATTGAAAGAGGCTGAAGCGTTATTTCTGAAAGCATTGGAATTATCCTCCGGTAAAAAATCACTTGAGACAGTGACATTACTTGGATATTTATATCATGTCAGTGGAAAGTTTGATAAGAGTATAGAGTACCGGAAGCAACAGCTCAATCTCTCTCCTGATGATTTCGGAGCAATCAATGAGTACGCGGGTGTGCATTATGCCGCAGGAAACGTGGAGGAGGCCGAAAAACATTACCGGATATTGCAGGACAGGATTGAAAAGGGTTATCGTGAGACCTATCGCTCGTACATCTTCCGGCACAGGCTTGCTCATATTCTCTGGATGACCGGACGCCGGGAAGAAGCCCAAAAACTCTTCAACGAGCATCTCACCAATGAAATGGCTGACCTTGCTCAGGGAACCCGTCATTTTGGTCAGGAGTATGCGATCGCAGGTACCTATGCAGCGATGGGAGAAAAAGAAAAAGCATATGAATGGTTGGAGAAAATGCCTTTCTGGTATATCACATACCAATTTATCAGGGTAGACCCTATGTTCAAGTCTTTGCGTGGAGAAGACCGCTACGAGCGTATCATGGCCAAACATCATGAAAAAATCCAGCGTCTGCAGGCCAGTATTAAAACCCTCGAAGCGGATGGACAACTGCAATTAATGCTGAAGTAGTATCGGTGATATAAGTCGCAGCGATGGATTTGTGGTGCTGTAAGATGGAACGAAAGTGGAGGTGAGCAGGAGGAGAAAGCCGGAGGTGTTGAGTGCGATGATGTGAGAAGAAGGCTACTGGCTTCTGGCCTCTAGCTGCCCCCGCGGTCAACTCTCAAAACTCTAAGTAATAGAGTGCTAGCCGCAAGAGAAGCAGAAGCCAGAAGCTAGAAGCCTGTTACCAGTTGCCAATCTCATTCTTCTTAACTTGATCGTTTAATTCGCGTCATGGCAGAAACGAATGCAACGATACTGATTCCAGACATCAGCGGGTTCACCGAATTCGTCACTACCACGGAGCTCGGACATAGCGCTCTTGCGATCAATTTCCTCATGGACGCGATGCTGAATGCTATCGGTGAGGAGTATGAAGTGTCCGAGATAGAAGGTGATGCGGTATTGCTGATCAAAAAAGGTCCTGCGCCCTCTCCAAAGGAAATTCAGGATACCTGCCTGAAGATTTTCAATGCTTTTCACTTTCAGCGGAAGTGGATGGAACAGTATACGATTTGTCCATGTGGGGCATGCCAGGCAATCACGCACCTGACGTTAAAGTTCGTTGTACATCATGGTCCTCTGGCAGAGATCAAGGTGGGACGATTTGTAAAACAGTCAGGTACTGAAATGATCGTTGCTCACCGCTTACTGAAAAACAGTATCAGGAACAATGAATATGTACTGATGACAGAAAAACTGTTGCAGCAAGCGACGGATTCAACTGAAGAAATCGATATGGAATGGACAAGTGCAACGGAAGAGTATGCTTCTCTCGGTAAAATTGAATATCGTTTTGCACTCCTCAACGAAGCAAGAAAACAGGTACCAGAGCCGCCGGCGCCGCAGTCCCATTACCGGACTGATGATACTGCGTACTTCGAGGTCCCGATCGCCGCCAACTTCCGCGACGTCTACATGGTGATGATGAATATTCCCGGTCGTCCTGAATGGATGCCCGGTCTTCAGAAAGTGGAACAGGATACGCCCACTGCCTTTGTGGGAAGTATTCATCACTGCACCTTCGGTGATTTTCAGACCAGGGTATCTCCGTTGCGCATGACATTATCGGATACAGAAATTGTGTATGCCGAAAGCTGCCGGATTATTGAACTGGATCTCTCGCTGGTACATGAATTTGTCTTTAGAAATACCGATGATCGGCATTGCGTCTTTGCCTCGCGTTTTCTGAATGCGGGTGAAACTCCTGTCCCGGAAGATATTAAGGCAGAGCTCTTGAAGAAAATGGAACAGATGGCAAATGGCCTTAAAGAGTATTGTGAGAAAAGACCTGGTTTTAATTGACAGTACTCTTCGGAGAATTTTAATTTCTTGCGCCTTTTGCAGTTTTATAATTCTTAGGCCAATACTCTGTATTCTGTTATTTTAATAACAATCCCCATAACTCAAATCTCGTAAATTAGCCACCTCAACACAAACATCATGGAAGGGACAATCAAGATCCATATTGAAAAGCTACCAGAAGGAGTCTACCTGGCAACATCAGATGAAGTACAAGGATTGGTAGCCCAAGGAC
>DATDQA010000062.1:0-79612 GCA_035292505.1 Saprospiraceae bacterium
ATCTTTGCGGGGACATCTACCGGTGCGAATATTGTCGCCGCATTGCGTGTAGCAGGACGACTCGGACCCGGGAAAACTGTTGTGACGATTATCGTGGATTCAGGATTGAGATATGTGAGTACGGATGTGTATCGCGCTGTATAATTGGCAGAAGAATAAAAATCCCGGCCAATGACCAATCTGAACCAAAGGCTCATCCACTTCTTCTCAGGAGTCCTTTCAACAGCATCCCTTGGATCGGATTGGACTTGGTTGGAAAATGAAATTCGAGATACAATGCATTCCTGATCTTTGATTAACGGACGAATACAGTCATCGCTATGAATAGACTCTCTGTTTTTCTCTTCGGCATCACCGTACAAACCACATTTGCACAAACCAACAGTCTCCCGTTTTTCATACAAGACAGCCTCGACATCTATGTCACGCGCGCCTTAGATGCCTGGCAGATCCCGGGAGTCGCTGTGTGTGTCGTGAAAGACGGCAAGGTCGATGTCATGAAAAGTTATGGCGTCAAAGAAATGGGTGGCAATGACCGCGTGGATGAGCACACGTTATTCATGATCGGTAGCAACACCAAAGCCTTCACGTCCACAGCCCTTGCGATGCTGGATGCAGAAGAAAAACTTTCCCTCGATGACAAGGTCCGTACATGGCTGCCGGATTTTGTGCTCTACGATCCATGGGTGACAGAAGAAACGAACATCCGTGATTTGCTCTGCCACAGGTTGGGTTTCGAGACCTTCCAGGGTGACTTCATGTTTTACGATTCTGATCTCTCAGCAGAGGAAGTCAGGCAAAAGCTCGCGATGGTAAAACCCCTCTATGGTTTTCGCAGTAAATGGGGATATACCAATGCCGCCTTTGTCGTCGCCGGTGATATTATCCCTGTTGCAGATGGAAGAACCTGGGCGGAATTCATCACTCAACGCATCTTCACACCCCTGGAGATGCACCGATCCCGTGCAATATCTGCAGATCTCTCTGTTGCAAAGAATAAGGCTGGCGCACATACCCTCGTACATGGTGAATTACAACAGATCCCCTACGGTAATATTGATGGCCTGGCACCTGCGGGAAGCATTTCCTCATCGATTCATGACTTGAGTCACTGGGTGATGGCGCTACTCGATGAGGGAAAGTATAAGAGGAAAGAAGTGATTCCTGCATCGGCTATCTCCGCGACAAGACTACCGCATTCTATCAGAGGCAATGGCTGGCATCCCTTCACAAAAACCCATTTCGATCTCTATGGTCTTGGATGGAGTCTCACAGAATATGGCGGAAGCCTGATGGTATCACATACCGGTGGGGTCAATGGATTTGTCACAAGTGTCTGCCTGATACCGGAAGAGGAGCTCGGAATTATTGTCCTGACGAATACGGATATGAATGCTCTCTACCATGCCTTGCGGAATGAAATCCAGGATGCCTATCTCGGATTCCCCTATCGCAACTATAGCAAGGTCTATCTTGACATGCATCACGCAAATGAAACACACAGTGAACAAATACTGCAGGCCTTATCCGATACCATCGGCATGCACTTACCTACGGATTTTCCTTTACAGGAGTATACCGGCACATATGCCCATGAGGTCTATGGCAGCATGACGATCGCTTTAGAAAATAATAATCTGGTGGCGAGATTTGAACATCATCATGATCTCTCCGCAACCCTGGAAGGGCTCGGTGGCAGCCGGTTCCTGGCCACATTCGATGACCCGGTTTATGGTATCAAGGTCTGGCCTTTTACAGTTGCAGGTGGGCTCATCAAATCCGTGACGGTACGTGTTGCTGATTTCGTAGAGTTTCTCCCTTACGAATTCGTGAAACGTAAAGGTTGATCAAGATCACGCACTTGCCAGAACTTCAAAGATTTTCAAAAAGATTTGAAAACGAAAAGAGCAATTGAGAGGAACATTGAAATCATAGGAGAGGCGATGACCAGGATTCTCAAAATTTACCCTGACATTAAAATTAGCGACACAAGAAAAATTGTTGATACAAGAAACAGAATTATTCATCGGTATGACACTGTTTCAGAAGATATACTTTGGGGAATAATAGTCAACGATTTACAGACCTTGAGAAAGACGTTAAGGACCTATTGGGTCGATGCGAACAAATTTTGAATAAAGGACATTGATGAGCAGTGCCCTTGCCAATGACCTATTGAAACACCCGGATATAATCTACTACCATCTCCTGCGGGAAGACCGTCGTAGCATCAGGAGAACCAGGCCAGTTCCCCCCTACTGCAATATTCAGAATAAAGAAGAAAGGCTTATTGAATGGGTACCCGGAAATATTGGTGTTGGTGAATGTCTTAAATGGCTTGTTGTCCACGTACCAGGTGATTTCGTTACGGTCCCACACTATCGTGAACACATGAAACCGATCTGAAAAATCGCCTTCCGTCAGACTTTTACTGCCCGTGGATTGCATATAACCGTTGCTGTTGTAGTGCACGGTACCATGCACCATTGCGGGTTGATGACCTACCAATTCCATGATATCGATTTCCCCGCAAGCAGGCCAGCCGGCAGTCGTAATGTTTTCCCCCAACATCCAGATAGCGGGCCAGATGCCCTGACCCTTCGGGAGTCTGGCACGGATATCGATGCGCCCAAATTGGATCTCTGCTTGATTCTGCGTTTTAATCCGGGATGAAGTGTAGGATCCTGATGATTCCAATGCCGTGATGGTCAGCTTTCCTTCTTCCACTCTGCAATTGGCAGGCTCATCGGTGTACGACTCCAGTTCATTATTTCCCCAGCCGCAAATCCCCACTGCACATCCGTTGCCCAGTTCATATGTCCATTGCGTGGCAGAGAGTTGCGAACCATCAAATTCATCCTGCCATACTTTTCTCATAGAGGTATACATATCCGGCGTATAATAGCCATCAATATCTTCCAAAATATTTTCCACATCGTCATCGTCCGCGATATCGATAGTCAGAGGATACTCCTCTCCTTCATAAGTAAGTACCAGGGAAAAGGATTCGGTGAGTTCCAGATACTGATCTCCGGCGATTTCCACATCGGCCACTGCTTCTTCCTTGTCGGGAGAAAATTCCAGGCTGCCTGAAGTCGCGAGGAAATCATCACCTGCCCGAGCCGTTCCTTCTTCCAGGCGATACGACACCATGATGGTTTTGCCGAGAGTTCCTTTCACACGAAGCGTCAGTGATTGAGTATTGAGCGCTGCACCTTCATCCAGAGAGATGACTTCCGCTTCAAAACCACTTACATCCGTTTTTTCTTCATCCTTACACCCTGGAAGCAATGATAAAAGCAAGACAACTGCAATTCCGGTTTTGTGCATCATATGATGTGCGCGAATCCTTCTTGTCGCATTTAAAGGTAAGAAAAGCCGGAAGTCCACTGATTCAGAAGAAACGATAACTTGGTCAGTCAGAAATCTCCTCTACACGCATGCACAATATCAAAGCCATCGCCTTCGATGCCGATGACACACTCTGGGTGAACGAACCGTATTTCCAGGAGACGGAGCGTAAATTCTGTGCGTTGCTCGAGGACTATCTCCCCCATCATACGATTTCACAGGAGCTGTACAAAACAGAGGTGCAGAACATGGCTTTGTACGGTTATGGAGTCAAAGCCTTTATGCTTTCAATGGTGGAGACAGCGGTACGTGTATCCGGTGGCACGTTAAAGCCAGGTATCATTGATAAGATCATTCAATATGGCAAAGAGCACCTCGACAAGCCTATCGAAATGCTCGATGATGTCGAAGATGTGTTGAACTCACTCAATGGGAAATACCGGCTCGTTGTCGCGACGAAAGGTGATCTCCTCGACCAGGAACGCAAATTGAAAAAGTCAATGCTTGAGCGTTTCTTCCATCATACCGAGATCATGAGTGATAAGCAGGAGGCTGATTATCTCAAGCTGATCAGACATCTCGATATCTCACCCGATCAATTCCTCATGATCGGCAATTCGATTAAGTCTGATGTCCTGCCCGTACTTGCGATCGGTGGACATGCGATACATATACCCTATCATATCAACTGGGTTCATGATCAGGTCGATCACACGATCAATCTTCCGAACTTTCTGCAAGTGGAGAGGTTGGGTGAGATCTTGAAGTATTTGTAGAAAATCATCCTACGGCACCTTCATTTTCGCTTGACCGTGGCTTTTTCTTTTCTCTTTTCCCGGGATGAAATTCGATACTCTCATCGATCTTTTTGAGGATAGCCTTCCAGTATGCATTCCTCAATAAGCCTATTACCGTGGGCCAGAAATCTGTTTGCACATCTTTGAGCGATCCGGTGACGGGTATTTTTGTTGCTGAGGTTTCGAGTTTTTGGTTTTCGACGATCTCCTGCACACCTTCTGCAAAAAACTCCTTGATGCCTGTGAAAATCCCTCTGTCTTTTTCCTTTCCCCGATAGATCATTGTATTCGTAAATACCGGTTTCACATAGCCCTCCAACTCTCCATTGTGAATCACCATCTCACTATACAAGTCCAGAGTTCCGCTCTCAAAATCCATATTCGTGGAATATTTGAACAGAGGATTCAACGAGGTGAGCTCGATATTCTCGAATTGCGCATCACAATCCATATCCAGAATCGCTTTGAGCAAATTTGCCCGCGCAGTGAATTCAAACTTTCCGGAATAGGTCGGCGAAAGTGCTGTCGCATGAATACGCGAAGGAAGTGCTACTTGCTTATCGACAATATTGCGAATATTTGTGATTTGCAATTGCAGCTGTTGAAATTCTGAAGCCATCGCAATCTCCTTTCTTACAAAAGTCGTCTTGATCTCTCCCTCTTCAATTGTAAATCTGTTGATTTGAATTGGCATAAGATCTTTCACAACCTCAACCCAATCCGTCTCCGTTCCGGTCTGTGTATACTCTTCTGCGAATACGAAATTGAATTGTGGTCGTTTGAGCTCAACTTCACCCACAATATGGCCCCTGAAAAGAGAACGCCACTCGATGGAAAGATCCGTACGTGGAATCTGCATGAATGGTTCAGTCTGGTCTAAATTCTTTTTTACGATAGTGAAGTCCTTCAGGGTGTAAGTGCCAGTCAACAACAGGATATCTATATCCTCAACACTTCCCTGATATGGGTGAATTCCTTCAGTCAACTGTTGGTTGATAATTTTTTTGGCATAGAATGGAAGGAGCAGCCGAAACGCAACCAATAACACTACTCCTCCAAGAAGGATCGTGATGTGCCATTTTTTGTATTTCCTTACCACTGTCATTTTCTCATGTTTGGCTGTTCTTATTATGACCAGGGGCAAGTTTTCCGGGAACAGTTATAAGAAGAGCCACAACGCATGCTGCGTGCGGCTCTTCCCTATCCTTATTCCACCTGAATAATCAAGTGAATGGATTTCTGATGGACCGTATAGTTGCTCCTTAGAGCAATCTGCATCTCCAGGAATTACTTCTTAGCAACTGGCTATGAAGTCTTCGATTTCTTTCCTGGATTTTCCGGTCCGTCTTTGAATGCGTCCCAGAAGTTCATCTTCCTTTCCCTCAACATACTGAAGATCGTCATCTGTGAGACCTGCATACTGTTGTTTGAGCTTACCCCGGATCATATTCCAGTTCCCCTGTAAGTTCCAGGTTTTCCCCTTCATAGTGGTGGGTTCATTCGTTCTCACGTCTTCTTCAACATTTCTCATCTTACATAGATTTTAGAAGGTTAAAAAATAATAGCTCATTGACTCACATCATTGACACAGACAAACATCATTGTGTACAATTTACCATGTTCAGGACGTCATGCAGTCTGAATCAATATCAAACGACCCAGCGTTGATGCCCGAAACATATCCCCCATCCTTTTCCAGGATATGAGAAGTAGGGTGGAATAGTGATGAGTGACTTTAAGTGATATTAAAACGCGAACGGGTGGGTCTGAAGTATCAGGTATTTAGATTTTTTTACTCTTGATTAGGGTTGCTTCCTCATGTTCAGTATGGACATTCCATCAATCGAAACGCACCAAATAGAAAAACTCATATATCTTCAGGATCTAAATTATATCGCAATATCGAAATGAAAGCGTACAAACTGCTTATCTCTCTTTGGTTAGTTCAGGGCGTTGCTGACATTGTGCATGCCGCTAATCTTCCTCCTGGCTTTGCTGAAGTACTCGTTGCACAAAATCTCGATCCTACAGCTATGGCCCTTTCACCAGATGGTCGCATTTTTATCACGGAGAAAAATGGCAGAGTCCTGATCGCAGAAAACGGACAATTACTGCCTGATCCTTTTCTCATCCTCGATGTAGATAATTATAATGAACGCGGTCTCAGTGGTATCGCTTTTCATCCTGGTTTTGCGCAGAACGGATATCTCTATCTCTATTACACTGTCAAAGGCGAGAATCATAACCGCGTAAGCCGGTTTACTGCTGATGGTAATTATGTGGTAGCGGGAAGCGAAATAGTGCTCATGGATATCGATCAGCTCAATGGCACGATACATAATGCAGGCTCGATGATGTTTGGCGTCGATGGCAAACTCTTCATCTCGGTTGGCGATGGTGCAAACGGGGTAGCGCCCCAGGAACTGAATTCGCTGCTTGGCAAAATCCTGCGCATCAATGATGACGGCACAATACCCGAAGACAATCCTTTCTATCATGAAGCCTCTGGAGTCTATCGCGCAATCTATGCGTTAGGACTCCGCAATTCTTTTTCTATGGCAGTACAGCCTGGCACGGGGCGCATCTTGGCGACCGAAGTTGGAGCAGGTTCATGGGAAGAAGTGAATGAAATTCTCCCCGGCAGGAATTACGGATGGTCTGTCATTGAAGGTCCGATTGCAGGACAAACACCTCCGGCAAATTATATGGACCCTGTATTCAGCTATACACACGGACAGGGTTGTGCTGCCGTAGGCGCAGCATTTTATAATCCGGAGATGCAAATGTTTCCACAGGTGTACGTGGGTAAATTTTTCTTCGCCGATTATTGTCAGGGGTATATCAAATACTTAAATCCGGATAATCCTGCTGTCGCCCTTGTGTTTGCTACAAACATCAATCGTCCGCTCAACTTTGTTGTGGCTCCTGATGGCACGATGTATTATCTCGCGCGCGCAGGATTAGGAGGAGGATCGGAAGAAGACAACACCGCAACAAATAATGGCACACTCTGGCGTGTGTTTTATACCGGATCCGGCGCACCTTTCGTCTCCGTAAATCCGCAGTCCATCCTTGTGTCGCAGGGAGAGGATGCGCAATTCGCGACTGCTGCTTCCGGAACAATGCCTCTCTTCTATCAGTGGCAGCGAAACGGAAGTGATATACCTGGAGCGAATGCGGCAGAGTTTATTTTCCAGAACGCCATACTCACGGATAGTGGCAGCGCGTTCAGATGTCTTATCTCTAATGTCAATGGAGCCGACACGACACTCAGTGCCGAGTTGAGAGTCACCTCGAGTCAACGTCCTGAGCCGGAGATTCTCTCACCTTCATCAGGTACACTATACAGGGCCGGTGATGTATTGCACTTTTCGGGAAGAGCGATGGACAACGAGCAGGGGGAATTGGATCCTGCCGCATTGCGATGGAAGATTGATTTTCATCATGACCAGCATACGCATCCGGGATTGATGCCCACCGCAGGTATTACTGAAGGTGACTTCTCTATCCCGACAACCGGGGAGACCGCGGATAATGTGTGGTATTCAATCCACCTTACTGCAACAGATGTAAGCGGATTGTCAAAGTCAGCGGTGCGCGAAGTCTTTCCGGTTAAGACACAGTTTCATGTCACATCAGTACCGACTGGACTGCCGGTGTTCATCGAAAGTAATTTTCTGACGACACCTGTGAGCGTGACGAGTGTGGTGGGTATCGCAAGGCGGATCGAAGTACTGTCTTCGATTCCTGCCGGTGATTCGATCTTGTTATTCACGCAGTGGTCGGATGGTGAGACAGATCCTGTGCGCGCCTTCGCGGCTGTCGATGATACGGTGACCTTCACCGCACTCTATGAGAATTATCCGCTTGGCAAGGGCACAGGCATCAGAGGCTATTTTTATGATGGACCACCATTTGATCCGACCTTTTATGAGCCATATAAATTTACGTGGATCGATACGACCATCGATTTCAATTGGGAATTGAGCTCGCCTGCGCCGATACAACTCGGCGATGATTTCTGGCTCGTTCGCTGGGAAGGTTTTGTAGAACCACTCTTCGATGATACGTATGACTTTCACATCATTGCAGACGATGGTATCCGCTTGTGGGTGGACGATCAGTTGATTATCGATGCATGGGTGCCACAGCCTCCAACGGAATGGACAGGTACCATTGCTCTTGAAGGCGGCAAGCAATATCCATTGAAGTTGGAATTTTTTGAAGAAGCTGGTGGAGCAGTGTGTCAGCTCTTCTGGAGTAGCGGTCGCATTGCGAGAAGCATCATACCGCGTTCTCAGTTGTATCCCGAAATGACATCATCGACCAATCCAACAGTAACTATTCCAATGCGCATCTATCCGAATCCGGTCAACGATGTGCTCACAATTGACATGCAGGACGCGATGTACGGAATATTGAACATTGAAATCAGTAATGTGCTTGGAAGAGTAATGTTGCGTAAAATTCCTGAAGTACCATCTGGTGGAGATATACAGATTGATGTACGACATTTATCAGCGGGGATGTATTGGTTGAAATGCAGATTGGAGAGCGGTGAATTTATCATTGTCGGTTTCGTGAAAGAGTAGGTGATGGAGTTTCGTGTAATTTTTTTTCGCACTCATTTATGTCGTTTTTAACCGGAACCAAGCGACCGTGCGCCTCCATAGCTCTGGCACTCGCGGACGACGCAGGAGCAAAGCGATGGCCGATGGCGTGGTTTCGTGTCTCGACTTCAAATCAAGCTGAAGACTGAGGACTGCCGACCGAGGACTGCCGAAGGGTGGCGCCAGGCATGTCGCTGATGAGAAAAACTCATTTCTTCATTTGTACATATGAAATTCACAATTTCTCAAAAATGAAAACATATAAAAACTGCCAGTCCTGTGGCATGCCAATGAAACGCGACCCGATGGGTGGTGGCACAAATGCCGATGGTTCAAAAAACCTGATGTATTGCAGCAAGTGCTACTCGTCAGGAGAATTCAATAATCCTGAAATCTCGACTGCACCCCAAATGCAGGCATTTGTAAAGGACAAACTCAAGAGCATGGGCTTCCCCGGATTCATTGCCGGGATGTTTGTAAAAGGGATACCGCGATTGGAGAGGTGGAGGAAAGGATAGATTCTCAATTCTTGATTCTCAATTCCTGCTGGTGCCATAGGCATCCCTTTGGGCCAGGCATGGCTTGATTCTCAATTTACCCTTGTCCTGAAGAATTTGACAGAAGTCCGGGTATTCCCAGGTAACGCATATTGAGCACTCTTCCTATCACAAGATCAGGTCAATGGGCTGATGATCATGATGTATTGTACTTTTGCACCGCGCAGCCAAAAATTCCCTCTCATCATTTTTGATTATTCGCGTCCATGCCCGCAAGAAGATTGCTGCGTATCCGAATCGGTGCACTGACACAAAAACATCTGTTTCCATGCAGGATTTTGATACCCTCGGCCTTTCACAAGGCCTTATCAACTCGGTAAAGATTATCGGATTTGAACGCCCGACTCCTATTCAACAAAAAGCCATTCCGATACTCCTGCAGGGAGATACCGATTTCGTAGGACTGGCACAAACAGGGACCGGCAAGACAGCGGCGTATGGCCTGCCTCTGCTCGAGCTTGTAGATGACAAAAGCAACATCACGCAGTCACTTGTCCTTGCTCCCACACGCGAACTGTGTCTCCAGATCACCAGCGACCTGGAGAATTTTGCGGAGAAATTCAAGAGACTGAATATCGTGGCCGTCTACGGCGGTTCCAGTATCAGTGAGCAGATTCGCAGAATAAAGAGAGGCGCGCAGATTATCGTGGCCACACCCGGAAGGCTCATCGATCTTATCGAACGTAAAGTGATTCAGTTGCAGACGATCAGCATTGTCGTCCTGGATGAAGCCGATGAAATGCTCAACATGGGTTTCAAAGAAGATATCGACACCATCCTCTCACATACTCCCTCCGACAAAGTCACGTGGTTGTTTTCTGCGACGATGCCGAAAGAAGTAAAGCGCATTTCCAGGAATTACATGGTGAATCCACACGAACTTACGATCGGGGCAGAAAATGCCGTTGCTGCCAATATTGAACATCGCTATGTGCTCGTCTCAGAGAAGGACAAGTATCTCGCACTCAAGCGCATCCTTGACTATAGTCCGGAGATTTTCGGGCTTGTGTTCTGCAGGACGCGCATCGACACACAGCGGATTGCAGAGATGCTGATCAAAGATGGATACAATGCCGATGCCTTGCATGGCGATCTCACGCAACAACAGCGGGACCGGGTGATGAAATCGTTTCGCCAGCGCTCGATTCAGATTCTGGTTGCCACAGATGTCGCTGCTCGGGGGATTGATGTAGAGGATATCACACACGTGATCCACATGAACATGCCGGATGAAATGGATTTCTACACACACCGCAGCGGTCGTACGGCACGGGCAGGGAAATCCGGTATCTCGGTGGCGATGGTGACGAAGCGAGAGTTGGGCAAGGTGCGGCAGATTGAACAAAAGATTAAATCGCCCTTTACGCGTATGGCGATCCCAACCGGTAAAGATGTCTGCCAGGTACAATTACTGAAACTGATGCACAAGGTGCAGGACGTCAAAATCAATGAAAAAGAGATCGCAGATTTTTTGCCGGCGATTTTTACCGAACTGGAAGGACTGAGTCGCGAAGAGATTATCAAGCGATTTGCATCCATTGAATTCAACCGCTTTCTTGATTACTATCGCGATGCCCCCGATCTCAATCAAACAGAAAAGCCTGCATATGGTGAAAGAAGTTTTAGTGAAAAAGGGGAGAGATATGCGATCGGAGATCGCTTCTTTATTAATATCGGGAAGATGGACGGTGTGGAGAAAGGCGCCTTGTTGAACATCATCGATTCCCACACTGGTGTGAGAAAATCAAACATTGGTAAAATAGAATTGAAGGGCGCTTATTCATTCTTCGAGGTGGACAAATCAAAGACGAAGGACATTCAGAAAGGATTCAAGGACGTCGAATTCCATGGAAGAAAGGTACGCCTGGAGCTCACAGAAGGTAAAGTGCCTGAACGAGGAAGATCAGACAAAGGAAGATCAGGTAAACCATATAAACATAAAAGAGATGATCGCGGATATAAGGGAAAGAAAAAGAAGTGGTAGTGTTCAGTCCTCAGTCGACAGTCCCTCAGTCGGCAGTCTTCAGTCAAAAACACAAAAGCTATAATTCGGAATCGCCAACGATGATTTTCACATGTCGGCGCTTTTCTAGTTCTGCACCGGAAATCTTCTGAATGCCTTTTTCTTCAGAGTACACGATGATTGCCTGACCGTTCCGGATCTTATAATCGATCATGCGCTCAATGGCCTGCTTGATGCCTTCGGCAATCTTATTTGTGAGTTCGGTTTGAAGTCTATTTTCCATTTCCTTCTGTAATTCTACCAAAAATTTCCAAATCATGCACTTTTACCTCGTTGTGATTTGAGGATTCTGCGATTACCTTAAAACTTGAATCAGAATTATCAACAATCATCCATACATCCACCATACTTTTTGTAATCTTATTGAAACTCTCAATTCCCCGGTGATATCTACGTACGATCGTTTCATCAGGTAATCCATGCCCTCCTTCTCTGACACGTTGAGCAACACGCTGTATTGCAATCTCAGGAGAACGTAGCCAGAAAAAGACAAGAGTGATCCGATATCCATGTAGTCGAGCACTTTCAATAATCCGGATAGTTCCATACGATGACAATGTGGTTTCATATCCAAAATCTTCTTTCTCGCTGATCAAAGATTGGATTCTCTCAAGCATTACTTTTCCTGCCGTAATGGCAACTCCTTCCACATTAAAGGGTGAAATCCCTTTTGCAATTTCATCTGCGTTCACAAATTCCTTACAACCCAGAAGTTCAGGTAAGAGCACGAAAGAAGCAGTAGTCTTACCTGCTCCATTGCATCCGGCAATTACATAAAGATTCGGTGCTGCCATATAGGAAAGATGAATGATTAATGATGAATGATTGATGATTTCGAGAAATAAGGATTGTACCTACCGGTGGACTGCCCTTCGACAAGCTCAGGGACCATTGCGGACTGAGGACTGAAGACTGTGGACTACTTTCTTTCTCAAAACGACCACACACCCAATGCATAATCCAACACCTCATCCATCCTGTCGACATAGATGAAGTTCAGATCCTGAATATAATCGCTCTCGATCTCCTCAACATGCTTTTTATTCTCCTTGCACAACAGCACTTCCTTCATGCCGGCGCGTTTTGCTGCAAGGATCTTCTCTTTGATCCCACCGACAGGAAGAACTTTCCCACGCAAGGTGATCTCACCTGTCATGGCGAGGAATGGCTTCACAGCTTTTTTCCTGAGTGCCGATGCAAGCGCAACGAGCATGGTAACGCCTGCGGACGGTCCATCCTTGGGTATTGCACCTTCTGGTACATGTACGTGGATATCTGTTGTGCTGAATTGTTCTACCGGTATATTGAGCGACTCGGCATGGGCGCGGATAAAACTCAACGCTGTCGATGCCGACTCTTTCATGACATCGCCGAGATTTCCGGTGAGCGTAAGTTTACCTTTTCCTTCACTGACACTGACTTCGATGAAGAGAATATCACCACCAACACGGGTCCATGCAAGACCAATCGCAACACCAGGTTTCTGCGCTTCCAGGTATACTTCTTTTGAGAAGCGTACTGGACCCAATATCTCCTGTACAACCGGTATCGTCAATTTTGGATTATACTTTTCCTCCATCGCAACTTTCTTCGCTACACTCCTCATGACCCCGGCAATTTGACGATCCAATGCCCGCACTCCCGATTCTCGCGTATAGCTTTCAATCATATCTGTGAGCACCCCATCGGTAAACTTCACGTCCTTTGGTTGGATTCCATGCTCTTTCCGCTGTTTAGGAATCAGGTGACGCTTTGCAATTTCTACCTTCTCCTCTGTCGAATAACCACTAATCTCGATGATCTCCATCCTGTCGAGCAATGCAGGCTGCACCGTACTCAAGGCGTTAGCAGTAGCAACGAACAATACTTTGGACAAATCATACTCAAGCTCGAGATAGTTGTCATGAAACGTGGAATTCTGTTCCGGATCCAATACCTCAAGCAAGGCAGAAGATGGATCACCGCGGAAATCCTTACCAACTTTATCAATCTCATCGAGAATGAAGACAGGATTTGATGAGCCCGATTTCTTGATGGACTGAACGATTCTGCCTGGCATTGCACCAATGTATGTCCGACGGTGGCCGCGGATTTCAGATTCGTCATGCAGACCACCCAAAGACATGCGCACAAACTTGCGTTTCAGCGCAGTGGCTACTGAACGACCGAGGGAAGTCTTACCCACACCTGGAGGACCCACAAGACACAGGATAGGTGCTTTCATGTCTCCTTTTAGTTTGAGCACCGCGAGATGTTCGAGGATGCGCTCTTTGACATCTGTGAGACCATAGTGATCTTTGTCAAGTTGCTTCTTGACAGTCTGCAGATTGAAATTGTCTTTCGTGAAGGTATCCCATGGAAGGTCGAGGAGTAATTCCAGGTAGTTGAGGACTACAGAATATTCCGCCACCTGCGGATTCATGCGCTTTACCTTATTGATCTCTTTATCAAAAGTCTCTTTGACCTGTTTACTCCATTGCTTCTTGCGCGATCGGTCCACGAGTTCTTTGATGTCTTCATCCTGCGGATTCTGGCCAAGCTCTTCCTGGATCGTCTTGAGCTGCTGGCTCAGAAAATAATCCCGTTGTTGCTTTTCTATATCGCCGCGGACTTTTGTCTCGATCTGATCTTTGAGTTCAAGCAATTGGAGTTCCCCATGCATGAGCTCATGCACTTTGTTTGCGATATCTGTCAGAAGATCCATTTCGAGGATTTTCTGCTTCTGTGCGACCTCAGCACCAAGATTTGAGGCGATGAAACTCAGGAGGAAAGCATCCTGACGGATATTGCGTAACATCACAATGGCTTCATTCGGTATTTGGGGAGAGAGCCGGATGATCTTTTCAGCGAGGTCGCGAATAGATGCGAGCATCGCATCGAATTCAAGTTGGTTTTCAGCCTTTCGGTATGACGCGATCTCGACCTTCGCCTGCATATAAGGAGACTCCGAACTCATTTCGATAAGGCGAAAGCGTGTGCGTCCCTGCAAGATCGCCGTGATGGTGCCATCGGGCATTTTCAAAAGTTTCAGGATACGCGCGATGGTACCTGTTTTATACAATTCTTCCGACGATGGACTTTCAGTTTTATCATTTTGCTGAGACAATACGGCAACATACTTGTCGCGTTCATGCGCTTTCTTCACCGCAAGCACGGATTTATCACGGCCGATGGTGATTGGTATGACTATCCCGGGAAACAGGACTGTATTTTTTAATGGCAATACGGGTAGGACATCGGGAAAGGTTTCACTTGCCGAGGGTTCCTCATCATCAGTTACAGAGATCAGCGGCATGTATTCCGCCTCGTCAGTCATTTGAGAGAGAATCTGTAGGTCTTCAAACATGCGTTGCACCATGCAAAGAACAGGTTTTATTTGTGATCGTGCCAGAATGACATTATTCGTCATGCGCGGCACCTGTGGTTTATATATGCCAATTTCTATGCCATCACCCTGATGATGGGGTAATTTGAGGGAAAAGGAGACAAAACGTCAGGAATACTCGCTCACACCTGCATCTTCGGCAACTTCCTCGACAGAAGTGAGCTCGTTCACAAGTTCGGCCGGAAGGTGGTCGAGGCTCACTTTCAGATTGTCAATGATGAATTCCTGGCGCTCGGGCGTATTCTTTCCCATGTAATATGTCAGGACTGAATCAATGTTGACATCATCTGCCATATGGACATTTTCAAGGCGCATATCCGGACCGATAAAGTCGACAAATTCTTCAGGAGAAATTTCACCAAGACCTTTGAAGCGCGTGATCTCCGCTTTCCCGCGCATAGATGCGACTGCAGCTTGCTTTTCTTTTTCAGAATAACAATACACTGTTTGTTTCTTATCACGTACGCGGAACAGCGGAGTCTGGAGAATATACAGATGCCCTTCGCGGACTAAATCAGGGAAGAACTGCAAAAAGAATGTGAGCAACAACAGACGAATGTGCATGCCATCCACATCCGCATCCGTTGCGATGACCACACGATTGTAACGCAAGTCATCCAGACCATCTTCAATATTGAGGGCATGCTGCAGCAAGTTCAATTCTTCATTCTGGTAGACAACCTTTTTTGTCATACCATAGCAGTTCAAAGGTTTTCCGCGCAAACTGAATACGGCTTGCGTTTGTACATCGCGCACTTTTGTCAATGACCCACTTGCACTGTCTCCCTCTGTGATAAAGATCGTACTCGTTTTTCTCAACTCAGGATCATGACCTGATTCGTTCAGATGTGCCCGGCAATCCCGCAGTTTTTTGTTGTGGAGGTTTGCACTCTTTGCCCGTTGGTTCGCCAGTTTTTTAATCCCGGCAATTTCTTTACGCTCGCGCTCGGATTGCTGGATGCGTTTCAGCAATGCTTTCGCGACCTCCGGATTCTTGTGGAGGAAATTATCCAGTTGCTGCGAGACAAAGTCAACGATAAATGAACGGACTGAAATGCCCTCCGGCGCCATATTCAGAGATCCGAGCTTAGTTTTGGTTTGTGATTCGAAGACAGGCTCTTCCACACGTACACTAATGGCTGCGATGATAGATGATCGGATATCCTTCGGATCAAAGTTTTTATTGTAAAACTCACGCGCTGTTTTGACAATTGCCTCTTTGAATGCCGCCTCATGTGTTCCTCCCTGTGTGGTATGCTGACCATTCACGAAAGAATAATACTGCTCGCCATAGTGCAGCCCATGTGTGATCGCCACTTCGATATCTTCTCCAATGAGGTGGATGATCGGATATTGAAGTTGTTCGGCTGATGTCTTACGTTCAAGAAGATCCCGCAATCCATTCTTTGACATAAATGTCTGTCCATTACAGTGAATGCGCAGACCGGCGTTCAGGTATGCATAATTCCACAACTGACTTTCCAGGAACTCGAAGTGGAAACGAAACTTCTTGAATATCTGCGGATCGGGTCGAAACTGAACAAATGTGCCGTTCTCGTCATTGCTTTTGACAATTTTACTTTCAGACAACATTTCGCCACGTTCAAACTCAGCCATCTTTGACTTGCCTTCCCGGATGGCCTGTACCTTGAAATACTCTGAGAGGGCATTGACAGCTTTGGTCCCGACACCATTAAGGCCTACCGATTTTTTAAATGCCTTGGAATCATACTTGCCCCCTGTATTGATACGGGAGACGCAATCGACGACTTTACCCAGAGGAATCCCGCGTCCATAGTCACGTACTGTAACCGTACCATCCTTCTCCCGGATATCAATGTGTTTGCCATATCCCATGATGTATTCATCGATGCAATTGTCTACAACTTCCTTGAGCAGGACATAGATACCATCGTCGGGGGCGGAGCCATCGCCAAGTTTACCGATATACATACCGGGACGCATGCGGATATGCTCGCGCCACTCCAGAGTAATGATGTTCTCCTCGGTATATTTTACTTCTGACATAGGATATCTGCTAGATGATTTGTCGTTAATAACACGAGCGTAAAGATAGTTGTTTCATATGAGTAAAAAACTTAATCTGTGTCGAAGGGCATTTCAGAATGCGCTATGACAAGAATGTGTAACCGGGCGCGACGCCTGGCAAAGTTTATTGCGGGGGTTCGTGCTGACGACTTAGTCTTTCTTCGCCCGATACTCCGGTCGCGCCTGTGTCGGGAAGGAAGCACTGCCGTAGTGTGAATAACCCTCGGTGGCCTTGATGGGCATTTGGAAATCTTTCACGAATGCTTTGAAGAACGCGAGGAGCTCTTCATATGGGATATTGCGTGAATTCGCTTTCGGATAGAATGCCAGGTGCTTGAATGAACCGTCTGCACCCCAAAAGATGTAGAGATATGTTTTGAGTCCATTGATATCAAAATCAATCGACTCAGCATATTCCTCCATTGCGACAAGCATATCGGTCCATTTTTCATAGGCGATGTCCATGTCGTTGCCACAGACGCCTAATAATATACCGGGATTTTCCCTCGCCAATGACGCAAATGCCGTTTCGTACTCACCAATAAGAGCAACGGGTGGAACGACCGAAGTCTGATCGACGGACACAGTGGTCTGCGCCGTAGCCAGCAGAAAGATAAACGCGAGAATGGGGAGAAAAACGAAGCGCTTGTTCAAGGAGTGATATGATTTTTTTGTCCTTTTCATTCGTGTAAATACCTGTTCTGTCTAATTTATTACCCGATCCCCTCCTAAAAGGATTAACCTCGCAGGCCTATTTACCCCGAATACACTGCCCAAAATACCGAAATTCGATTAGAATCCGGAGGCAGTCAAGAATTTTGTTTGAAATACGAGTAATCATTCATATATTTTCACCTCCAGATCACCGGACTATGTACATTGACATTTTTCTCGCCGTCTTCATCCTCATCGGTATCATCCAGGGATTTCATCGTGGGGTGATCCGTACCCTGTTCGCTATCCTGGGCATACTGATCGGATTTCTGGCGGCCCTGAAGTTTGCTCCTTATGTCGTCACCTTTTTCGAGCGTGTTGTGAAACTCTCCCCATCGGTGGCGTTGATCCTTGGATTGGTGCTCACCTTTTTGGTATTGTTGTTAGGGATCCGATGGCTTGGGAGAAGTTTTGAGAATACTCTGAAGCTTGTGAAGTTGAACATCTTTAACAAGATTCTCGGCGCGATACTCTTTTCCATTCTTATGATCATCACATATAGTGCGATCATTTGGTTTGTGGGACGCATAAATTTGATCAGCGAAGCAGAAAAAGCTAAATCGAAGTCTTATCCCTTGTTACAGGAAATTCCTGCAAAGACCGGAGTTCTCATCGAAAAGATCAAACCCGTCTTCAAAGAGATTTGGGATAAAATGGATTCTGTCGTCAAACCGGAGAAGGAAGATGGTGATGAATGATAGATGATGGTTGATAAACAGAATCACTCATCATTCATCATCCATCACCCATCATTTATGTCTTGTCTACATTTACTGCATGGATCACAATACACTTTCCGGACTTATGCCTGCGGTCCTGCAGATCAGTCGTGATGCCGGCCATTTCATCCGTACGCAAGTCGGTAAGGTACAAGCAACGGATGTAGAAGAAAAAGATCGCAACAGTCTTGTCAGTTATGTGGATAAAGGTGCAGAGAAAATGCTCGTAGATGGACTCAGCAGATTGTTGCCTGATGCCGGTTTTGTAACAGAGGAAGACACCATTGAAAATATCCGTGAAGAATATACATGGGTCATTGATCCCCTGGATGGTACAACGAATTTCCTTCAGGAGATACCTGTATTTTCCGTCTCTGTCGCGCTCGCACATCAGGCCGAAGCAATCCTGGGTTGTGTGATTGATATTATGCAAGGCCAGTCTTTTTATGCCTGGCATCATGGAGGTGCCTGGCTTGATGGTAAGTTGATTCACACGAGTCAGAAGACCCATCTCGAAGAAGCCATTATCGGAACAGGATTCCCGTATTACGCCCCCGACAATATGGCAAGGCTTACAGACATCTTCCTGCGGTTCGTCTCTGCCGCACGCGGTGTTCGCCGATTAGGTTCTGCAGCACTGGACCTTGCATATACCGCCTGTGGGAGATTCGACGGGTTCTATGAGACAACACTGATGCCCTGGGATATTGCGGCTGGGGTGATTCTTGTCCGCGAGGCCGGGGGAATCGTCACAGACTTTGATGGTGGGGGCGATTTTATCCCAAAAGGTCAGCTTGTAGCTTCGAACGGATTTCTCCACGATCAAATGCTCCGCATGCTGCACTAACCACTTTCGTCAACAACCCTAAAAGGGGTTCGATAAACATAGAGGTAGACTAAAAAGTGTGTATTAAATTTTCGCTGCAGAAGATTGTTTTGCTGATCTTTATTAACCCTCCTTTTCTTTTCCCCCCTGAGTAGGGCGGAAAGCGGTGCAAAACAATCTTCTGCAAGCAACGGAATTGGATTGTGAAATTTGACTTTTGAGTCAGCCTCATGGGCTGCGTGGATTTTAGAACCCTGAAAGTTGAATTACACTCCTTCGTCGATACTTGAATTCTATCCCGATGCGAAAACGTAGTTTTGACTCATCGTTATGATCCTCGGAGAAAGCATACGGATGGCATTTCAATCGGTGCGCATGAATCTCTTGCGCGCGATTCTCACCCTGCTCATTATTGCAGTGGGTATTACTGCGTTGGTCGGCATTCTGACGGCCATTGATGCATTGCTCTTTACGATGAATGATAATTTCAATCGTATGGGTGCAAATTCATTTAGCATTTCACCTTCCGGAAGGTCATTCGCAAGTCACAACGATGGTCGTGAACGTAAACGGGGAGACAACATCACATTCAGGGAGGCAGAAGAATTTAGAGAACGCTATGATTTTGCCGCTAGAGTTGCTATCACTGGTTTTGCTACTGGTCAAGCGATGGTGAAATATGCAAATGAAAAAACGAATCCTACCGTCATGGTCTTTGGCGTCAGTGAAGATTTTATGAACGTAAGGGGATATGAAATTGAAGCGGGCCGAGATTTTACTGCCAATGAGCAGGAATCTGGCTCCAACAAAGCAATCCTCGGTATGGAGCTCGTGAATATTCTCTTTGACAAAAAACCGGAACGGGCAATAAATCAGACTATCTCGATCGGAAACCTGAAGTTTCGTGTGGTCGGGGTCCTGAAATCCAAGGGTGCATCCATGAGTCAAAGCGCTGACAGGCGTATTCTCATTCCACTGCAGTCGGAAAAGAACCACTATGGCTACTCAGATAAAAACTACGACATCATCGTAGGAGTGGAGCAGGCGACGGAAATCGATGAAGCGATCTCTGCAGCCATCTCTGTGATGCGACCTATCCGTAAGCTGAAGGCAAGCGAAGACAACGACTTCGAAACATTCAAAAGCGAAGGCCTGTTGGATGTGCTGAAAGAGAATACCGTCAAAATCCGAATGGCTACCATTGCGATAGGTCTTATCACCCTCCTAGGTGCTGCCATAGGTCTCATGAACATCATGCTGGTCTCCGTCACAGAACGTACGCACGAGATCGGCATCAGCAAAGCAATCGGAGCAACACGCAGAAATATTCTCATGCAATTTCTGATTGAAGCCATTATCATTTGCCAGATGGGTGGCGCGATTGGTATCGTGCTTGGCATCGGCATTGGCAACCTGGTCGCGCAACTGATCGGAGGAAAATTTCTGATGCCCTGGGCATGGATCCTTCTGGGTATTGTTACCTGTATGATCGTCGGATTGATCTCTGGTTTGTACCCTGCACTCAAAGCAGCAAGACTGGATCCTATTGAGGCGTTGAGGTATGAATGATCATTTTGCCTGAGCGACACCGATTCTCGAATCTGCACTACCATAGTACATCAACCATTGATTTTTCCATCGCACCAGTCCTTCGATAAAGCAGACACGATTCACTTGTCCGGAAATCTCATAAGAACGGTCTGGTGCAAAAAAGGCCTCTTCAGATCGCTGCAACACCTTCGACGGATCCTTCAAATCAAATAAAACCTGTCCGGCACTATATGTGCCTTCTGCAATCAGAGTGTCCCTTTGCTCTCCAAAGTTCCTGCCATTGTAAATCAATAACACGCCCTCATCCGTGATCATGGCCGGTGGGCCTGGCTCCACGAGATCGCTATCAAATAAGCCAGGACGTGGTGAGAGGATACGCTTGATCTCCCCGGAGGCGTCAACAAGAGGAGTCCAGATGAGGAGATCAGACGATGTCGCAAGGTGCATATCCTTATCACCCCAATACATCCAGTATCTACCATTGATCATTTTTGCTGTGATGGAACCCAGGGTATCATACTTTGAAACAATTGCTCCTGACTTGGACCAAAGATTTGCGTACTTCCCTTCCACAGAGTTTGCAAAGGCGAGTCCATGCTTTGACCAAGTGCGAAGATCCCTTGAACTCGCAATGCACAAACGCGCAGTCTCGCCATCATATGCCGTGTACGTCATGACATACAATCCATCGGGGCGTCGGACGATACGCGGATCTTCACATCCACCCTCCCATTCATATTGAAACATCTGGTCGCGATCAGGAAAGAAGACCGGATCCGGTAGTTTCTCAAAGTGCATTCCATCTTTACTATGTGCCAGTCCAAGCCGTGAAGTCCCAGCATGTCTGCCGATGCTGTCTTCTGCGCGATAGATCATCTGAAGCAAGCCGTTGCGGACGATGACTGCGGGATTGAACACATCTTTTTCTTCCCAGCGCACAATCTGATTGCGTACAGGGCATTTGAAAATTTGTGATGAGACAGGACGAAGACAGGGATTGATGCTGTCGATCTTGACAAAGGGTCCGATCATCCAGGATGGAAAAGTATCCTGCATGAGAGTGTCGGTCATGATAACGCCTAAGACATTGGAATGTGGAGATTCTTTGCAACCATAAACAATAAGCTGTAACGCAAATAAAACAGGTAGCATGGATGTGATCATATGTTTGCGCTGCAGTAGATGCATGTTTGATAAAACTCTCAATTTTAGTTGTCTTTAAGCATACGTCGAGCTGAAGTAATTCGCCCATTGACGGTACTATACTTAGCACCCGTCACAGAAGCAAATGCATTGGGTTTATTCAGGAGCCGCAGCATACCACAAAGAGCCATCAGCATTGCTTCTTTGAAATCAATGATGACACGCTCAGGAACGACTAGCCGGACAGGTGCAATACGATCTGTGATTCTCTCGATGAGATACGTATTGTGCGCACCACCACCTGAGATAAAAAGCTGCATGTCTGCAGAACGGGTATACAGGCCATCGATCTGCGCAGCGATACTTCTTGCAATGAATTCAGTCACGGAAGCAAGTTTATCCGCAATGATTTCTCCTGAGTGTTCAAGAAGAGGAACATATTTCTCCTGGATCCATGAATTATCCAATGAAAAGGCTTGATACAATGGAAGTGGTAACGGTACTTGCAACAACCTCACAAGATCTTCATGGCTATGCCCATTCCGTGCAAGCATACCACCATTGTCGTAGGGTTGTCCAACTTTCCGCGCGAGGAAGTTCAGGAGTTGATTGGCAGGTGCGATATCCCATGCACGGACATCGCCCTGCTTCGGGAAGGATGACAGGTTTACAATGCCTCCCAGATTCACATAAAAGTCGTGCCCGGGAAAAAGATAGCGTTCTGCAACCGGCGCAAGCGGAGCGCCCTGTCCACCTGCTGCAATATCGTTGCTGCGGAAATCGGACACTACATCGCAGCCTGCTTCAAGTGCAATAAAAGAGGGATTACCGATCTGTACAGTATATCCTTCCCCAGGATGATGCAGGATCGTATGCCCGTGTGATGCAATCGCATCAGGAACAATACCGCATTTGTCCAGAAAAGCCCGACACTGTGTACCTATCAATCTGCCTAACTCGGCATCAGCCTGCATAAATGCGTCGAGATGCGCGTCTGGCAGGTGAGCAAGTCGTGTCTTCCATTCCGGTGATAATGGTTCTGAGTGTGTATGCAGTAGCTCCCAATGTGCAATCGATTCACCCTCTACTTCAAAGCGCACGAGAGCAAAGTCTATCGCGTCGAGAGAACTTCCGGACATCACGCCCAGGATGTGATAGGCTTTCACAGTATTTAATTCAATCTTGTGCGACGCATCGTATGAAAGTGACAGCAGAGACTATTTCAATGTCATTGAATGTCGTGCCGCAGCTTCCATTTCTTCCGGAGTCAATATCCCTTCGAATGGCGTCATCAGATTTTTACCTGATTTTATCAAGGCGATCCGTTCTTTTAGCGGCATTTGCGAGACCGTGATATCTTTTGCACCGTTGGCTTCTCGTTTTCCATCTTCACCATGACACAGTGCACAGTATCTGGTAAAAACTGCCTTTCCATCGATATTACTGGCGCCGCCGGAAGAAGTTTCACCACCACAGGCGCCGAGATACATGATAGCAGCACAGATTAACATGCCGGCCAAAGTTCTTTTCGAATTCATATCATTGATGTCTTTAGGGCAAAATAGATAAAAGTCATGGAATTCCTGGCACCGACGTACTTTCGAATTCATTTCATCATTCTCAGGGAAATGAGCGTCAGGTCATGACAACTGGCAAGTGATGTAGCACATCCTTTGTGACTTTCAGACATTGCAGAAACTCATCCATGCTCTCAGCCACGAAGTATTGACTTTGCATGACATCTGTTCTGAATTCAGTCTCCAGAATACGCCTGATCGAGAAGGGATGCAGCATTGTTTCGTGATGATAGATAGACTTGCTTTCACCATATGAAGACAGAATACCTGCGCCATAGATGCGTCTCTTACCCTGAGATACCAACAGACCAAATTCAATTGTAAACCAATACAAGCTCCGGAGTGCGGAAACGGCTTTTTCATTGTCGATGTACTTGTGTCCAAGCTGCCCAAAGGCATGCATAAAGTCTGCATAACGGGGATCCATGAGGAGAGGAATATGTCCATAGATATCATGAAACATATCCGGTTCCTCCAGGTAGTCCAGTTGTGTGATGGGTCTCAGCCATGTCGAAGAAGGAAACCTTCGTTGCGCCAGGAGTTCAAAGAAATCCCTCACAGGGATATGCCCTGGTACGACTTCTATCTGCCATGAGACGGTTTGCATGAGGAGCTCATCCATTTTGCAGAAGTCAGGTATCGCATCACGATGCATGACATCCGACATCTGAGTGAGACAATGCATATACTCCGGGCATGCCTTGTCCTGGAGATTCTCTGTTTGACGGGAAAACAAAATGCGCCAGACCTCATGATCAGCGGCAGTGTAGTTGTTGTAGTTCTGTTCCATGATTTCAATTTTGCGTAAAACAAAAAACCCGGTCTTCACAGGAAGCCGGGTATTTTTTTTTACAGGACAATACAGTATAAACTATCTATCCTCCGGCTTTCGCTGAAAGCAGATAATAATATGTATCATATTTCTTGCGCATGTCCTGCATGTCTGTAAAAGTAGGAAGTTTATTTACAATTGTAGAAAAATGTGATTTGGATTTTTCCAGTAGAATCACTCCGCACCCTCGTAATGGAGGATGATCCTGATTATTGAATCAAAAGAGAAGTCAAAATGTAAAATGCAAAAGTCAAAATGTAAAAGGGATGTTCTCTTCTCTTTTGATTTTTACATTTTGCATTCTACATTTTGACTTTTTTTCTTCTTTAAGGCAAAAGCTTATTCTTCAAAAATTGCCCTGTATACGATCCCTTTACCTTCACAAGCTCCTCCGGTCTTCCTTCAAATACGACGTAGCCTCCTTCTTCCCCTCCTTCCGGCCCGAGGTCAATCACCCAGTCAGCCGATTTGATCACTTCCATGTTGTGCTCGATCACTACGACGGTATGTCCCTGCTCAACAAGAGCATTGAGGGCGCTCAGAAGCTTTTCGATATCATGAAAATGCAAACCCGTTGTAGGTTCATCGAAAATGAAGACGATCTTATTTGTATCGTTCTCCCTTCCGATGAATGAAGCAAGCTTCACGCGTTGCGCTTCACCTCCGGATAAGGTGCTGGAAGGCTGACCCAATTTGATATACCCGAGACCGACATCTGCAAGTGGTTTGAGTTTTCGCACTATCTCTGATTCCGTTCTGAAGAAGTCTAATGCTTCTTCGATACTCAGATTGAGGACATCGTTGATATTCTTTCCGCGGTAAGTGACTTCGAGGATCTCGCGTTTGAATCTCTGTCCTCTGCATTCATCACATTCGAGTTTCACATCAGCAAGGAATTGCATCTCGACAATGATTTCACCATCGCCTTTACACGTTTCGCATCTCCCTCCTTCTACATTGAAAGAAAAATGTTTCGGCTTATATCCGCGGATGTGGGACAACTGCTGATCGCAGAAGAGTTCCCTGATCGAATCATAGGCTTTTACATATGTGACAGGATTTGACCGTGACGATCTTCCTATCGGATTCTGACTCACCATCTCAACCTGGGTGACCATGCCTTCATCTCCACTCAGAGTCGCGGTCATGCCTTTGCCTTTGAACGTTTCATCAAACATGGCCATCAACAACGGATAGAGTTCATATTTGATCAGCGTCGTTTTACCAGAACCTGAGACACCCGTCACGACGGTCATGGCCTGCAGAGGGATCGTCACTTCCGCTTTCTTCAGGTTATGTTTACGGGCACCGGTAAGCCTGAGCTTGTGCACGAGAGCTCGCCTCTGCTTAGGTACCTGTATCATGCGCTCTCCATTCAGGTATTGATATGTCAGACTATGTTTTCCATTTTTTGTAAACTCAGCAAACGTTCCGGAAAACACGAGGTGTCCTCCATGAATACCAGCTCCCGGACCGATGTCAATGATCTCATCTGCACTCCGCACGACTTCTTCTTCATGCTCCACAACGACAACTGTATTTCCGAGGTCTCGCAATGTCTTGAGTACAGAAACCAATCTCTGGGTATCGCGTGGATGAAGTCCTACACTTGGTTCATCAAGCAGGTAAAGGGATGCTGTGAGATTGCTACCAAGAAGTCTTGTGAGATTGATCCGCTGTGTCTCACCCCCACTGAGTGAAGCAGCGGTGCGTTCAAGGGTCAGGTATCCAAGACCGACATCGCAAAGGGTTCTGAGACGCGTCCTGATTTCAAACAGAAGTCTTTTCGCCAATTGCATTTCATATTCAGAGATTGTCAGTGCTTCAAAAAAGGCCCGTAATTCAGTAATAGGTATGACCGCCAGTTCTGGCAATGCGCGACCACTGATTTTGATATAGGTAGCTTCCTTACGCAACCGGCCACCGTCACATTCCGAGCACATTGTGCGACCTCTGAAACGGGCAAGCATGATGCGATTCTGAATCTTATATGCTTTAGAGGCCAGCTCTTCAAAAAAGGCATCGATACCCGGGGCTTTTGGAATTCCACGCCATACTTGCTTCTGCTCTTCCGCTGATAAATCCTCATAGGGCCGATGTACCGGAAAGCCAATCTTCTCTGCAGCAAGTATAAATCTGCGTAGCCATGTACTGCTCTTCTCTCCACTCCAGCAAGCAATAGCACCTGTAAACAAGTTTCGTTCGCGATCAGGAATGACTTTATCCGGATCAATGCCCATGATGCGACCAAATCCCTCACACCGCGGACATGCTCCAAAAGGGCTATTGTAATTGAACAAGTCCGGGACGGGTTCGATAAATTCGATGCCATCCAATTCAAAGCGATTACTGAAATGCACTTCAGTGCCATCTTCCAGTTCGAGCACACACATTCCTTCACCTTCATACATGGCAGTCTGTACGCTGTCGGCAAGGCGTTGTTGCTGTGCCTGATCTGAAGGATCAATCGCAACCCGGTCCACTAAAAGACGTAGCGTGGATGTTTTCGGATCGGACAAATTCAAAGAAAGAAGTTTGCTCGATCCTGCAAGGAATTCTTCAATGCGATACAATTTGCGTCCTGCATGTATCCTGGAGAATCCTTTTTGCAGTAGAATCGACAATTCCTGTTTTACCGATCTGTCATAGTTTTTGGCGTGAAACGGCGCAAAGAGGACAACTCTGGTCCCCGGTGTGAGGCTGTTGAGATAGTTGATGACATCAGTGACGCTGTGTTTTTTGACTTCCTGTCCTGAGACCGGAGAAATCGTACGTCCGATCCGCGCATAGAGCAGACGCAGGTAATCATTGATTTCGGTCAAAGAGCCGACGGTGGATCTTGCATTGCTTGTGCTGATTTTTTGTTCAACCGCGATTGCCGGACAGATACCCTTGATGTAATCCACATCCGGTTTCTTCATCCGGTTCAGAAACTGCCGGGCATAGCTTGACAAACTCTCCACATACCGGCGTTGACCCTCGGAGTACAAGGTGTCCATGACCAGTGAAGATTTCCCGGAACCGGACAGTCCTGTGACCACAACCAGCCTGTTTTTAGGAATATTGACATCAATATTTTTAAGATTGTTGCTGCGGGCTCCTTTAATGAAAATACTGTCTATCAACGTACTATGTCCGGGTTTTTCCTTTACACGCATCATTTAGGGGAAGTTGGTAAGGTTTTTGCAAAGCTCTGAGAAATAACGCAGGCAAGTTGCAGAATTCCTGGCAGTTAATATTTTGTTAACGAGGTTTTTCCCTCGTTTCTCGCATTATATGAAGTTATACATTAGCTTTGTGAAATCGTTCTAGAAGCAGTTAGTTCAGAATACCTCAAACTTTCGTCTATACGCGCAACATTCTACACTTGACTTTAAGGTTCGATTTACTGACATTTAAAAAGTGTAGACTATGCAGCGCATTCCTCTCTCTGATCAGCAATTGATTGAAACCTATCTGGCTGGCGACGAAAAGGCCTTCGAAATCCTTCTTAACCGTCACAAGAGTAAGATCTATACGTCTATCTACCTCTTTGTGAAAGACGAAGACCAGGCGAATGACATTTTCCAGGAGGTATTTATCAAGATCATCGATACCCTGCGCAAAGGAAAGTACAACCATGAAGGAAAATTCCTGCAATGGGCGATGCGGATCTCATACAATATGTGTGTGGATCAATTCCGTAGAAACAAGCGCTACTCTAAAGTTTCTCCTACAGAGACTTTCGATATTTTCGATATTCTTGAGACTCCTGAAGAGGGCATGGAAGGTGCGATGATGCGTACACAAACGCATGATCGTATCCGGATTCTGGTGGATTTACTGCCCGATGAACAACGGGAAGTGGTTATCCTCAGACATTATGCGGACATGAGTTTTAAAGAAATCGCCGGACTCACAAGAGTAAGCATCAACACCGCACTCGGCAGAATGCGTTACGCCCTAATCAATATCCGTAAGATGATTGAAGAGAAGCAACTTACGTTGCAATAAGAAAGGCGAAGGCTGAGGCGAAGGCGAAGGAAAGCCTGTTATCTGCAAATGGTAAACGATTAACGGATCAACCGCTTTCGGTAGCGCATGGTAGCAGCGAATAGCCAACAGCTAACGGCCAACAGCTTTCTTTTTAGGTACCGGATCATATCCATGCCCTCCCCAGGGATGACAGCGTACGATACGCTTGAGACCTAACCACAGTCCTTTGAATACGCCCCATTCTTTAATTGCAAGGATCATATACCATGAGCACGTAGGCTCAAAACGGCAGGTCTTGCCCATCAGTGGAGAGATTGTCCATTGATAAATCTTGATGGGAAGGATGACGATATGTTGGAGAATCTTATTCATGATACCCTTCTTGATCCGGAGAATTCCATTTTATCGGGGCGGGAATAAATCCCACCCCTTCCATATACCTGCAAAAAGGGAATTCGACATTCTTTATCTGACTCTGGGCGGGAATAAATCCCGACAAACCGATGAAATATGAGGAGCCTTCAATCCTTATGCTTTGAATCTAACGAGATTCATTTCTGTATTTTCGCGCCTTTGCAATTCTAATTACCAGGTTATGCTCAATCTCATTCTCTTTGGTCCCCCTGGATCAGGCAAAGGTACGCAGGCGAAAATGCTCGTTGAACAATACAATCTGGTGCATATCTCAACAGGTGATCTCTTCCGCAACGAGATACAGAAACAAACACCTTTGGGTATTGAAGCAAAAGGATATATGTCGCGTGGAGAACTGGTCCCCGATTCTGTGACGATAGGCATCCTGAAGAATGCTGTCGATGCGAATTCGGAGGCGGAAGGTTTTATCTTCGATGGATTCCCGCGCACGATCCCGCAAGCGAAGGCACTTGACGCATTGCTCGATGATCTCGGCGAGGAAGTCTCAGGGCTTGTGGCGCTCTCCGTACCCGAACAGGAAATCATCAACCGAATACTCCTGCGTGGAAAATCATCAGGTCGTCCCGATGACAACGACCCTGCAATCGTCAGAAACCGGATCCAGGTCTATGAAGATGAGACCTCTCCTGTCTATGCACATTATGCTGGAGTAGGAAAATCATATATGGTGAATGGCATCGGATCGGTCGATGAGATCTTTGAACGTCTTTCTGAAGTGATCGACAACCTGGATAACAGTTGGTGGGACGAGGAAGAAGAATAGTATTTCAAAGCGTCGAAGTCTGTCGTAGACGAATATGTTGTTGAATACCCACGGCTACCGTCCGACCGAGTTTGGCCATGGTTGGAAAGTATCAGAGAATAATACACTTTGGCAGATCAAAACTTTGTTGATTACGTAAAAATTCACTGCAAGTCTGGAGCCGGAGGTGCAGGTTTTGTCCATTTCCATAGTGATCGCACCAATCCACGCGGTGGTCCTGATGGTGGCGATGGCGGCCATGGCGGCCATATCATCCTGCGTGGAAATGCACAACTGTGGACCCTCCTGCATCTCAAATACCGGAAGCATGTCATCGCAGGGAAAGGAGTAAAGGGAGGCGATGGTAATAAAACCGGTGCAGATGGTGAAGACATCATCCTTGAAGTACCATTGGGCACAATCGCGCGCGACGCTGAAACAAACATCATCGATTTCGAGATCACAAAGCATGATGAGGAAAAAATTCTTGTTCCAGGTGGAAGGGGTGGTCTTGGCAATTCACACTTTAAGACATCGACAAACCAGGCACCTCGCTATGCGCAACCTGGTGAACCTTCTCAGGAGAAATGGAAGATCTTTGAGCTGAAGATTCTTGCAGATGTTGGTTTGGTTGGTTTTCCGAATGCCGGCAAGTCGACCTTGCTCGCAGCAGTTTCAGCAGCTAAACCCAGAATCGCTGACTATCCCTTCACCACGTTGGTCCCGAATCTCGGTATTGTAGCTTACCGGGATGATAAGTCATTTGTCATGGCGGATATTCCCGGCATCATCGAAGATGCGCATCTCGGGAAGGGATTGGGTCATCGCTTTCTTCGACATATTGAGCGCAATGCTGTGCTGTTATTCATGATACCCTGCGATGCACCGAGCATCCGGGAACAGTATGCCGTGTTGCTCCATGAGCTGGAAATGTACAATCCCGAACTCCTGGATAAACCAAGACTCCTTGCGATTACCAAGAGCGATCTGATCGATAGCGAACTGGAAGGACTATTGAAAAAAGATTTGCCTGAGGGTATTCGTCCGATGTTTATTTCGGCAGTAAGTGGTAAGGGAATACAAGAGCTGAAAGATGTGCTTTGGGAGAAGTTGAATGATACGAATACATAGAATCACATGTCTGCGAAAAAGTCCGAATTAAGACATTCCATGGCTGTCATTTCCTGCCCGAATGGTTAGGAGGTGATTCTTACCGGATGAAATGCTCACCCAGATCTGGAGAATTATTTGAAAAAGTACAGCCGGCAGTGTATACGGCAAAATTTGCAGATACAGTCCTGGAACGACTCAGATCCGCTCATCCTCTCAGCTCTCGCGGAGTTTCTCGTAATTTCGCACCGCGCAAATTGCCAAAATGGCCTCATAGCTCAATGGATAGAGCATCAGCCTTCTAAGCTGAGGGTTTCAGGTTCGAGTCCTGATGGGGTCACACAGTGAAACAACAGGACGAGAAGTTTACCCTGAGCTTGCCGAAGGGAGTCCTGATGGGGTCACGAAGATTTTTGAAAACAAGTTTCTTCCGGCGTTGTTTCACCGGATGCACACAACACAGAAAATAAAATGAGTACAGATACCATCGTCAAATCACCGGTCCTCATCTATACCGAACAGACACCGAATCCTGAGTCGCTGAAGTTTGTGACAAACCGCATGCTGTATAAGGGCACCGCAGATTTTCGCTCCAAAGAACTCGCACAAGAGTGGTCTCCAATTGCAGAGCACCTTTTTGCGTTCCCATATGTCAAAAATGTATATGTCTGCAACAACTTCGTTACAGTCACCAAGGAGATCAACTACTCCTGGGAAGATATCATGCTGAAGCTGAAGGAAGAGATCAAGAAGTATGTGACAGATGGTAAGACTATTGTCACTGAAGGATTTGCCGAAGCGATGGAACAACTGGAAGAAGAGCGTGGTATCGGATACGAATATTCGGGCGATCAGGCAGAGATTGTCAAAAAGATCAAAGATCTCATAGATACCTATGTCAAACCAGCCGTCGAAATGGATGGCGGAAATATCGAATTCAAATCCTGGGATGACGGTGTCGTGACTGTCAAAATGCAAGGCGCATGCAGTGGATGCCCATCGTCTACTGTCACCCTCCAGGCCGGTATCGAAGGCATGCTCAAACGCATGGTGCCTGAAGTGAAGCAGGTCGTGTCCGAGATGGCGTAAAGGAAGGCGGAGGCTAAGGCGGAGGCGGAGGAAAACCAAAGACGCAGTCGAGGGACTCAGGCGCAACTGCAAACTCAAACACAAACTCAAACTCAAACTCAAATGGAGCACAGCGACATCCCGATCGAGTGATGCGAGCATCGGGACTCAAGTGCAAGTGCAAGTGGCACCCAGAGGGTGACCCCAACCAAAGGTTGATCAGCCTCTGGCTGAAGCCTTTGGCTGGCAAGCGCAAAATTCAAGTGCAAGCGCAATTTGAAAATTCGAGCCCTGAAAGGGCGCTACATTAATAACAACGGCTGTAAGCCGTTACAAATAGGCTGAGAGTGTAAAGCCCTGCCTCGCCTTCGCGTAGCCGCTTCGGCGGAGCGAGGTAGGGGCGTCAGAAAGTCCAATCCCGAGACGCGGTCTGTTCACATTTTCATTTGCCAATCAGTTCAGTCCTGCGTATCCTCACTCGATACCTGCGTATAGTCTTTCCCCCATGACTTGAATTAATCAGGCACACATCTTTGGTGAAAATTCATGTGTATGTACGACATGTACCATTCTTCACCAATTAAAAATGTCATGTCATGAAAACGCTGTTGTGTTTTTCCGTGATCAGCCTGCTCGTCTTGCAGGGAATGGGATATACTCAAAATTATAAGACCGGGGACATCCTCTATGTCGTTGCAAACTCAGGTCTCCGATTGCGCACATCACCAGGTCAGAATACCGGAACGATACGTGTCCTTGGGAGTGGAGAGGCCGTAGTCGTATCCAATACATTTGGCTTTGACAGTGCATATCAGGATCAGGCAGGGTGGTTTGATGGCCATTGGATCTCTGTGAATATGGAAAATGTGTCAGGTTATGTCTTCGACGCCTTCCTGAGTTCACTTGAGCTACCGAGTCATGAAGATGAGTTTTGTATTGAATCCTTGAATTTCACCACGCCGGTGCATACGTACATCAACAATCATTATCCGTTGCGCTATGACGAACAAGGCCCGGAGACCCGGGAAGATGTGAATCAATGCATCACCTTTCATGAGGGTGGAATCATGATGACCAGTACTATCGGCGAGGGCTGGCAAAAAACAGATCTGGTTTTCCAGGGATATCGGCTTTCTGAAGTGGTCAATTTATTCCGCGGCATGATTGTAGATAAAGACTTAAGTCAGGTCTTTCAGGATTCGATGAAATTCTATAAGAACAACGAAGGTCAAATGCATCGGGTCCAAATGGGCTCTGAAGTACGTCCGGTACTCATTGAAAAGAAAAGGGATGGCAACATTCACGTGTCTTTCATAGAACTTAATATAGCTGACGGTTGCTGAGGACGAGCATGGCGATTTTCTTTTTTCCCGGAGGGCGGTGATATTCATCGCCCTCTGCTATTTTTTTTTGCATTGGGAATAACCCGCCCGTCTGCACGTTCGGGCCAGAATCCCAATGCTCCAAACTATTCCTCCATTTCATCTTCGCATTGGAATAACCCGCCCGTATCACACATTCGGGCAAGAATCCCGATGTACTGTCATTATTCATACATAGGAAACATTGATCAATATTTATGTTCTTTTGATGTCAAATAAAATTCTTTCACAAAAGAATAAGTTACTAATGTGCAGCCGGCAGCGACGATCCACCGCGCAGCATACCATTCTATCACAAGTGGTGTCAGTAAAGAAATAAAAAAGAGTACAGCAAGGACTTTTGCTTTGCGTATTACGGGATGACGTCTCTTGTGCCAACGAATGATACGGTACAATATCACAAACATATAGCGCAGCAGACCTGCACCAAGTATCCAGAACGCTGCACGATGTTCTTTCCAAATCAGGAAGGTAAGAGCAAGTGCAAGGAACGCATCGACCTCCATGTCGAAGACTGCTCCAAATTCAGTGGATTGATGCAATCTCCTGGAGAGGTACCCATCTATGCCGTCTGCAATCATCACAACAACAATCATTGCAGCAACGACAAATGGATTCAGTATATTCTGCAAAGACAGTGCAAGAGTCAAGAGCACGAACCTGGCAAATGTGACATGGTTTGCAAATCCTCCCACAGGATGTAATTGTATCCAGATTGGATATGTAATGATGATCAATACAGAGATGGAAAATGATACCGCCCAGATTAGCACGTACGATGCATCACAGATGATCGCCACAATTATCGCCATCAGCATGAGTATCGCATGGCCAAGTGTCCAGTATGAAATACTCTCGTTCATCAATAAGGGATACCGTGAGAAAGGAATGGTGGAAGTTTGGAATATTCAGTACCGTATATTTTAATGAGGCTTCGCATCAATGCCCAATGAATTGCTTCCTGACGCAAAGGAGGAGATTTCTCATCAGGAATCAGTCCATGCACCAAACCATATTCGGGCCAGCTTTCCACGAATGCCGAACTCTGAGAAATTACGTGTATCGGAGTTTCAAAACTCTCCAGTGCGATACTCAAACTTGGTGGCTGATGATCGCCCACGAGTATGAAGACATCGTTCTCCGTGCTCTTTTTTTGTATGAAATCCACAAGGTACCGGAGTTGATATTCAATTGCTGCGCCATATTTTTCAAACTTTGGTCGTGACCAAAAGGCAGATGGTTTTTTGGTAAGATAACCGTTCTTGTTGAGCGCATTCCAATTCTCCGCTACACCTTGCGGTGAATCATAGGGAGTATGGGAATTTTGTGTGATGAAAAACACTGCTCTGGGTGTGGACCCGGCGATCTGCCTTGTTAATTCATCTCCCTTCCAGAGGGCGTATTGATCCGGAGGCGATGGACCGAACCCGTAATGCTCACCGGTATACCCCAGGTCTTTGTATTTCACCCAGTGATCGATGCCATAAAGCCGTGAATAACCGTCATAGGGGATTTCCATCTTTTCATATCCTCCCAGGCTGCTGATCCGGAAAGTGACATACCCCTGCCTTTTCAACCAATGAAACAGGCTGTCGTACTCCGGCATGTATTTATTTTTTACCATCGTGAGATACACTCCCTGATTCCGGACATTGAGACCATAGAGCATGCTTGTATAGCTGATCCAGGAAGCGCCTCCGGTGACGGGAGAAGTCGTATAGCCAGATGCAATATGCCATCCTGATTTTGCCAGCGATTTCTCCAGAGCAGGGGCGTAGCTCATGAACTGTTCTCTCAATGCGCCTTCCTGAAGTGTAATACGACCATAGGACTCAATGACAATAAAATAAAGATTTGGACGCTCGCGTAATCTGATCTGCGGATCCACATTGAATTGCTTCATGTATTTCAAGGTCAGATGCGAAAGACTCTTCTTTGACCGATGTGAGAAGAGAATGTTTCTTATAAACGATTGTAACTGTGACTGAAAGGTTATTTGTGGATACTTTGCATAAGGGTAATGCAGTAGACTGTATAATGACCCAGCCATCAGAAATGCGATCACGACATGTGACCAGAGTCCAAACGAAACAAATTGACTTGTAAGAACCAAAAAATATATCAGTATAGCGCCGGATATCCCTATTATTGCAGCAACACATGTCATCAACAGGCTTTTAAGTCCATATTCGTGTATAAAAATCTGCATCGCAGTTTTCAGCATCAGAAAATCATGAAAGAAAACCGGATCGAGCTGATAGATTTTGTGAAAGGTCTGATAGTATACCTGGTAAAGCAAGCTCAACCAAAAATACACGCACACGAATATCGTATAGAACAATACAGGCACATGATTCTTAAGAAGGAGTGGATAGAGCAATACCAATACCAGAAAATCCACACTGATGCGAAAGAGATCATAATTTCTTCTCATCAGAAAATGACGAAGTTTCTGATTTATCGAACCAGTTGTAAACCCCTGTATCGGAAAGAATTGAGAATGAAATAACTCAAGTAAATACCTTGGGATGAAATAATAACAATTTACCAGCGCAAATAACAACCAGAATTGACTTGTCGGGTTCATGGATTCCAATTGAAGTTGCGACCGGTAAATTCTTCCAATTCCTGCACATCTTTTCTGAAATATTCGAAGAGATCGTTTCGTAATTGCGGATCTAATTCTTGTTCTCCGGCTTTATTAACCATCAACTGCAAGACTCCTGAGAAATCGTAATCGCGAATATCCAGAAAATGGCATAGCACCGACAATATCCTTTGTGTGCTAATCTGTTGAGGTAGATCTTCCGTGCGCACAATGTAGATGTTCTCCATTTCAAAAATCTGAGCCCATCGTTTCAGCCTGGTGGTATAAAAGCTCACTCCTGCAAAATACCCTTGTTCTCCCCACTGTACTCGTCCCAGATCATCCTTAAAATCTGATACAAAATCAATAGGGTGAAATGGAATTCTGCGACCCTCATGTGCAAATCTCTGCAACATCCGGTAATGCGAATACGCGCGATCGACCGGATGACGAAGACAAAGAATCAGTTTAGCATCAGGGTATGCTTGCTTCAAACGGATGGGAGGTACTTGCGCAAACGTGTTGGCACTGGCTTCGCCGGTAATGAATTTCGCAAGAGGATCACGTCGGATCAGAAGTTCTTCTTTGACGATACCACCATTGTCATCCAGATCCAGCCATTGCATCTTCATCTCCACTGCATTTGATGTTGGAAACAATGCACGATACCGGGAGGAGAACAGAATTCGATACCAAAGGGGCTTTGAGAAAAACCGGGGCTCTTTGATCCGGCAAGGCAGGATCTGCGGATGGTCAATGAGATACCGGTACAGTGAACTGGTAGCGCACTTACGCTCCCCGATGATAAAGAATGATGGTGGGAGATGTTGCACTGTCTTGACCCTTGTTTCACGCAAGATAACCCCACACCGACATTCTTATCTTGAGATATTTGTAGCGGTACTAGACGCGCCGAATTGAATTGATTGCAATTGTAAGTTACCCACTCCAATGAATCGATCATAGATCGGAGCAGGCTATGACACCGCTTAACGAGTGTCACAACGTGACCAGCAGGCAGGTGAATTTTATGAATTTAAATTTGACGACCGAGTACCAATACGTGAGATGTACACTTCTGGATGCCTTTTAATCGTGTGTTGATTCTCCTAAAGCATTCTAAATCTGTGATTAACATAGTTACGTCTGGTATCATTTGTTAGTATATTCACAATATACTTCCAGCCAATGATGCAGTAGTTACTTTCGATGTCAGATCCTTATGCAGACACCACCCAAGGAGCAAGAAGTCCGTCTTTACTATGACCGCAATACGTATCCATTTCTGCGTTTTGCGAGGAATTCTGCTCCGAAAGCAATTCATCAGCCTTTGTACGAACACCCGCATATGTCATTGGAAGATGCCCTGCATACACACCACAGGAAGATATTGCACACATTGCCTAAGGAAATCAATGGCAGAAGTATTCTTGATCTCGGTTGTGGAGTTGGCGAAAGCATGATGTATCTGGCGCAACATACACCTTCGGATTTCAAGTTTTATGGCATCACACTTTCGGCCGCACAGGCTCTTGCTGCATCGGCACGTATTCTTAAAGCAGGTTTGAGCGATCGTATCCAGGTGATAAAAGGCAGTTTTCAATCTCTTCCACCAACCATCCAAAATGTTGAAGTTGCGTATGCCATCGAGTCTTTTATTCACTCTCCTGATCCATCAGAGTTCTTTGTTCAAGTGAATTCAGCCTTGAATCAGGGAGGCCGTCTTATCCTCTTCGATGATTTTTTAACAAGAGAGCCAGAAAACCAAACAGAACGGAACATTCTGACTGACTTAAAGTCCGGATGGCTCGCAAACACACTTCTCACGGTTGAACAAACCACCTGCCTTGCACTACAAACGGGCTTCCTGCGAGAATCGTCTGATGATCTGTCTGGTCTGCTGAGGCTCCAGCGTTTACGCGATAAGTGCATTCATCTACTTGCTCCACTTGCCAGACTCCTCCTCCATCATTCTCAGTATTGCCGGTTTCTCGTCGGCGGTGACGCCAGGCAACAGGCTTACCATGAAGGATTACTTCAATATGCAATGCTCGTTTTTACAAAAACCTGACTTTACACCGATGTCTCTGGCCGTTTGCCCTTTGCCGTTAGCCGTTCGCCCTTTGATCCGTTGATCCATTTCCTATTTTTACACATTCATCACAAAAAAAATATGAAAATCGAAACTTCCTTTCTCAAGACTCTCAAACTCACACAACGCAATGTGGGTACGTCTACAGGTCTCAGCAGTATTGTTTCCACACGTTTCCTGGACTCATATTCTCCGGTGGATGGAACATACATTGGTAGTGTTGGTATCACATCGAAAGGCGACTATAATAAAGTCGTCGCAACCGCACAAAAGGCATTCGAAAACTGGCGCCTGTTGCCCGCACCCCAGCGTGGTGAGATCGTACGTCAATATGCCGACGTCCTCCGTGAAAATAAAGATGCACTGGGACGACTGGTCTCTTATGAAATGGGAAAGAGCCTCCAGGAAGGATGGGGAGAAGTACAGGAGATGATCGATATCTGTGACTTCGCGGTTGGCTTATCCCGTCAGTTGTACGGACTCACGATGCATTCAGAGCGACCCGGACATCGCATGTATGAACAATGGCATCCCCTTGGTCTTGTCGGTATTATTACAGCATTCAATTTTCCTGTGGCTGTTTGGGCATGGAATGCAATGATCGCGCTCGTGTGCGGTGACGTGGTGATCTGGAAGCCTTCAGAAAAAGTGCCTCTCTGTGCAGTGGTGTGTATGCAATTACTGAAAAAAGTATTGAAACAGAATGATGTGCCTGACGGCGTCGCCTGCATGATCAACGGCAACTATACGGTGGGAGAGTTTATGTCTTATGACAAACGGATATCATTGATCTCAGCAACAGGAAGCAGCAAAATGGGACGTACGCTCGGTGCAACTGTCGCGGCACGACTTGGACGCTCGCTCCTCGAACTCGGTGGAAACAATGCCATCATTATTACTCCCAATGCCGACATGAATCTTGTCTTGCCTGCTGCTGTGTATGGGGCGGTGGGGACCTGTGGTCAACGTTGCACGAGTACACGCCGTCTGATCGTGCACGAAAGTATTTATGACGAGGTAAAATCAAATCTCGTTTCTGCTTACAATCAATTGCGTATCGGTAATCCGCTCGATAACAAAAATCATGTTGGCCCATTAATCGATGAGAGAGCGGTGCAGAACTATCTGAACGCTCTTGACAAGATCACATCAGAAGGCGGCACTTTCGCTGTCGGGGGTGGAGTCCTGGATGGGAAAAAATATGGCAGCGGCTGCTATGTCAAACCGTGTATTGCTGAAGTATCGAATGATTTCGGTATTGTTCAACATGAGACATTTGCACCAATATTATATCTCATCAAGTACAAAAAACTCAAGGATGCCATCCGGATGCAGAATGATGTGCCTCAGGGTTTGTCTTCTGCCATTTTGACCCGCAATCTTCAGGAAGCAGAGCAGTTTCTGTCACACGCAGGATCGGACTGCGGAATCGCGAATGTCAATATCGGTACCAGCGGGGCTGAAATCGGTGGCGCGTTTGGCGGAGAAAAAGAAACCGGAGGAGGTAGAGAAAGCGGTTCCGACGCATGGAAAGCGTATATGCGCAGGCAGACGAATACGATTAATTACAGTGATAAATTGCCTCTTGCACAGGGCATTAAATTCGAAATCAATTAAAATCAAAATAAAAATGGCAATTGCAATGAACAGAGAATCTCTGGTTTCCAATGGACGATCGGATCTCAGAGTTGTTGAATTGGGCTATGTTCTCTTGATTTCATTGCAATTTTCATCGTAATTCGGATTTACAATAAGAATTATGTTCTTCTACATTGATGGTTCATATACTAATGATTTCATTGCAATTTTCATTGCAATTTTGATTTTGATTTGAAATATGTTGCTTCCAAAACTCCTCAAATCACAATCCACCGTCCGCTTCCAGGATTGCGATCCCTACGGTCATCTGTACAATTCAAAGTATATCGACTACTTCATGAATGCACGCGAGGACCAACTCCTGGACAATTATAATCTCGACATCTACGCACTTTCGACAACGGAGGGTATCGGTTGGGTAGTCGCACAAAATCAGATCGCCTATCTGCAGCCCGCGTTATTGATGGAGAAAGTCTGGATTACATCAAAAATTATAGATTATAGTACTAAAATGATCACTGTGGAATTCGAAATGTGGAATACGGATGAGTCTCAACTGAAAGCATTTATGTGGTCGCGATTCGTGCACTTTGACCTGAAAACGCGTCGCAGTGCTTCGCATGCACAGAAGTTCCAGGAGATGTTTGCACAAGTTCATCATCCGATTGATACGCAGTCTTTTGAAGAAAGAGTCAAGAGGGTGAGAATGTGAGAGGGTGAGAATGCGAAAAGGTGAGAATGTGAGAATGTGAGAGCCTGACCCTTCGACTACGCTCCAGGCAAGGAGGGTGAGAGTTATATAAAAAAGTCTGAACCCTGAAGGGGCGAACACATTAACCATGGCTGAAGGCCATGGCACAAAACACAGAAAAAAATAGCCCTGAAGGGGCGTAAGAAAAATTCAAACACAAGCGCAAACTCAAGTGCAAAACTTCAAGTTTGACCTCACTAAACCGAAACTCGTAACCCGAAACACGCAACACGCAATTCGCAACAAATGTCAATAACAAAACAAGACATCAACACCCTTATCCGCTCGCGCCGCGCAGTCTTTCCTCAGATGTACAATCAGGAGATGATCACAGAAACAGAAATCCGGGATATCCTGGAAAATGCAAACTGGGCTCCTACACATAAGAAAACAGAGCCATGGAGATTTATTGTCTTTCGCGAAGAAGGTCTTGCATCACTTGGTGACTGGCTTGCCGGGAAGTATCGTGAGCAAGCAATGAAAGATGGTGACTTTACTGAAGCAAAGCAGGAGAAGTTCCGCATGCGTCCCCGGCAATCCGGCTGTGTCCTCGGTATCTGCATGCAGCGTGATCCCGCAAAACGACTCCCGAAATGGGAAGAGCTTGCAGCAATGGCTTGTTCGGTACAGAATATGTGGCTCACATGTACAGCCTATGGCATTGGTGCGTATTGGAGCACACCGGGTTTTGTCGTGGATGCAAAGGACTTCCCGTATCTGAAGGAAGGATGGAAATGCAAAGGCTTGTTTTATATGGGAAGGTGGAATCAGGAGACTCTGCCCTCAACACGCACACCGATCGATGAAAAAGTGATCTGGGCGAGATGAAGTACTGGACATGCAAAGACGAGAAGGTAGATTTACACGGCATATAGCGGATAGTCGCAATACTCATTGAAAGAAATCGGCGATAATTCTTCTCATTCACGCCACTCCGAGTTCAATTGCTGGTAACTCGATACGCCTCACTCCTTCTTAACACTTATAGCGTCTTTACGTGAAACAATTTTGCGCGACTACTTCTTGTTCATCCATTTCTGCGTCTCATTTGACCGTGGCAATAAGAGGTTCTAACAGGTCATGAATTTACCTAATTTCACCCCGTCAAATGAGCCCAATACAACGCCTCAAACGAATCCGCAAGAAAATGCATCGCCTCCGATATAGCGGAGCCTGGAAATTCTATCTCAGGTATTTCCAGGACAGGTCTTATATGCTTGTGATTTCGTTCTTCCTGACGATCGCACAAGCAGCGGTATTCCTGCCAGTAGCGCTGATCCTTCGGAAAATTCTGAATACCCATATCCGCGATGGCAATGTGCGGGAGATTTATCTCGCAGGGCTTGCTGTCGCAGGGCTGATTTTTGTGCATATGGGCATCCGCCTGGTAAACAAACGCCTGGTGCTCCTCCACAATAAGCGTATCCATAATCGCATCCGTGATGATTTGTTTGCCAGGATCTACGATGTCCCCAAGATGTTTTATAACAAACTTGAAGGGATACGCTGGCATACAATTTTCATGCACGATATGTTGCATCTGGATACCATGAGTGCAGCGTTGTTCACTGCATTTATTCCGGCTATCGTGATTTGCCTTGCGCTGGCTGCGGTGATGATTTACATCAATTGGGTTCTTTTCGTGATCATGATCAGTGTAGCACCCCTGATGTTTATCACCATGTTGCTTACATCAGGAAGAATGCGGCGATTTGCCTACACACGGAGAATGGCGGTCCAGAAATACAGCAAACGAGTCTCTTTCGCGATCTCCATGCTTGATCTCACACGCATCCAGGTTGCAGAAGATGAGGAGATCGCGAAGCAGGAAGAGCACAATGCATACATGCGCTCACTGGATATCCGCGCATCATGGCTACATGAAATCTATCTTAGCATCCAGGAGACATTTATCATGATGATGTCCGTTGTCCTCGTAGTCGGTGGCGGACTTGCGACGATCGGTAATGCCTTATCTATCGGAGACCTGTTTACATTTTACATGGTATTCATGTTTGCGCGTCGCTACATGTTTCAACTCATTGGATTTACTCCGACTGTGATCCATGGTAATGAAGCCCTGGAACGTGTCTATGAAATTGTCTCCGTCGATGAAAAAAATCCATATAGCGGTACCCGATTACCCGGGCCTGGAAGCAAGATCGGATTGGACAACGTATCGTTTTCTTATACGGATGAGCCTTTGCTTGAAGAATTAAATTTCACGATTGAAGAGGGAGAATTTGTAGCACTCCAGGGAGATAATGGTTCTGGCAAGACCACCTTGCTGCACCTGATCCTCGGCTTTTATCGTCCTGATGAAGGACAAATGTCATTCGGTGGAATACCATACGAAGAGTTGAACATCCAGGACCTCCGAAGACAGTTCGGCGTAGTTCTCCAGGAAAGTCCAGTCTTCCGTGGTTCGATCAGAGAAAATATTCTCTATGGGAGAAAACAAGTCGATCCTGCCGCCTTAGAGGAAGCATTATGGTTATCCGGAATGATGGACTTCGTCAATGAATTGCCAAAAGGAATGAAGACCGAGGTCGGGGACCGCGGCCTCTTACTATCCGGTGGTCAGCGGCAAAGGATAGCGATTGCCCGTGCACTTGTGACCCGGCCGAAAGTGTTGATCCTCGACGAACCGACCAATCATCTTGATAAAACTACGGTAAGCTCACTTCTTGACAATCTTCGGAGTCTGTCTTATAAGCCGACGGTTATTGTGATCAGTCACCTTGACCAGTTTGCAGTGAAGGCAGATCGTGTCCTGCGGATAGAAGATGGGCGTGTCCTGGAAGTGGAGCATGTGAGGGCGTGAAGAATGTCTAATGTTTAGTCTACTCGGAAAGTTGCAAACTCAACCTTGCCGCATGCTTGCACCGGCGAGCGTTGACTTGGCGTGTAACCCTCGCTCCAAAGGAGTCCCTTTGGGGCGGGTTCTGTGAACGCCTTGCTTCGCGCGTCGTCGCTGACGCCGTCGGCCAGAGCCTTTGGCGTCGGCTCGAAGTTTTGGCGCAAGCGACGGAGCGCGGTGGCGCAAGGCAATGCCGCAAGATCAACAGCCACTTTTCGGAGTGGCTTCATTTTCATGACCTCAACCGCTCCGCATACGTCGGATATCCCGGATCACGCGGCGTATCAATCCTGAAAATATCCACAAGACCATCTCCTTCCAGCACACCTTCATCTTCTCCGTCGATGATGATAAAATCATCTTTGCCAAAACTCTGTCCGTCTATCGTGCCTGCGCCTTCCAGTATGTATAAGCTGGTGATAGTGTCTTCGCCAGGTATGATTCCCCATTTGCCATCTATATGTTCGCGCGTGATTCTCAGGGGATGGGTGTCCAACGTCAGGGGGGAACCTTCACCAATGAGGATCGTGTGCTCGTGACCATTTTCTTTGACGACAGGAAAGGATGATGCCGGATAATCGTCGTAGCTGGCCGGCTTGCTCAAGGTCTTTTTTAAATCGGGATCTACCCAGATCTGGAAGATGACTCCGCCTTTTTCCAGGTGCTCGGCATGTTGAATACCGTTCCCTGCACGGATGATCTGCACATCACCTTTACTGAGCGGCTTCCAGGCATTATTCTTTGTGTCAAAATGCCTGACATTACCTTCAAGGACAAACGACATGATTTCAAATCCCTGATGCGGATGTAATCCAATCGTGCTGTCTACAAGCCCTTCTGCCCGCGCCCAATAGAAGAGATTACCAAATGGCCGGACATGACCGCCATCCTGGGGAAAACCGATCGGTTTGTTTTCAATGATCTGGCCGTTATTGAAAGCACCTTGTGCCTGTAGGTGCTTCGGAATGATGCGCAAAGACATAAGAAGAATGATGAATAATGAATAATGAATAGTGAAAATCGGCAGTAGAACAGTGGATAAAAAGAATTGTTTTCAGCAATAAGAATAAAAAAGCCGTTTTCACATCTTCAGTAAAAACGGCTCTTTGCTATAGAAGCCTACCAAGGCTATTCATTCTCTTTCGCTCCTTCAGAGCTCATGATTGTATTTGCATTTTGCATTGGGCGATGCCCAATGCAAAAATATTTCAGCCCTTCAGGCCGCAAGCGTTTCTACTCAATCCGTTCTCTTACCCTACTCTATACTCTTTGCCCTTTGCTCTCTGCCCTATGCCCTCTGCTCCTTATTGAACAACAATCTTCTTAATCGCCTGATCTCTTTCTCCCTGTACACGAATAAAATAGAATCCTTTCGGCAGGCTCCGCGTATCTACAGAATGGCTGTATGCCCCAACCGGTAATTCTGTTTTTTCACTCCATACGCGCTGCCCTGCATTATTTACCAGGATTATCTCCGCATGCTGCCTAGATTCTGACGTGATATCTACTGTGACGAAATTGCGTGAAGGGTTCGGAAAGACATTGAGCTCAAAGGAAATGTCCTGAGTATCATCTGTCCCAACCGAAATATCCGACGCTACAAGTGTTCCCCTGCGTGTTGCTTCTGCACAAGCTTCATCTCCTTCTGCACTGTTGATACATGCTTCGGAATTGTAATTGAAGAGGTCGATTAATTCGATATCATCGATAAACCAACCCACACCAGAAGTATTGCCATCGGATGCAAAGCGGAAACGGATAAGAATGTCCTTACCGGCATAGTCACTTAGATCAACGACTGTCTGTACCCAGCCATCACTTTGTCCTGTCCAGGCCTTGAGACGTGGAATGGCAAAGAGGCTGAAAGCCACTTTTGTACTATAATCGCCCCGGATAATTTTACTTTCACCCGGTGTATCCCATGAAAGACCTCCATCGTCAGAGATCTGTACAATACCTGCGTCAAAGAAACGCTCTGTATCATAGTTCTGATAAAACATCAATGCAGGCTGATTCGCAGGCATTGTGACCGGTTCCAGCAGAACAATACTTTGATCGACTGTGGTATCAATATTTTCCATTCCCCAGGCATATGTTCCTCTATTCACAACAAAGGTCTGAGGTTGCCACAATAAGATAGGCCAGTCCTCTATTAATTCCTGCCAGAAGAAGTCACCTTCCACATCATCCTTGAAGTATCTCTCCGAGAATAAATTTGCATCTGAAGAAATGCGATACGTGATCTTCGTTGTGTCGCCACTTGCAATGCTGTCAATATCAAACATCATGACGTCACCTTGCAGATCAAAAGCATGACTTGAGGAGCCTCCAACAAACGTCGCGCCGGCCGGAATCATATCCGTGACAACAACATCTGTGGCGATACTTGCTTTATGATTTACTGCCCACAACTCAATATCAATAGTTTCACCGCGCTCTATAAATGGCGTCATATGCTTGACCACCTTAAGTTCTTTGACAACAAATGGATTGATGTCAAAGGCCTCTGTATTATCATGCCGAAAACGCTCTTCGCCCTGATCGGCAGAGAACCCAAGACCTCTGCGTGCGAAGACTTGCCAGAGAAGTAATTGATTTTCACCGCCTGTCAGTGCAAGCTCAGCAGCAAGGATTGCATCGCGTCCGTCGATGAGTCCGGGATTGCAGACCTGGAGTTTCATACCATCCATCACAAGTTGTATCGCGAGATTGTTTCCTCCGGTACCGCGATAAAGATCAGGATCGTACCCATATTTATCCACTAATGCCCAATACATATCCCACAACACAGTACACCAGACAGTGCCAATACCATGAGGTACAGATTGGAATGCGATGTCATCGTATGTCAAAGGATTGATGATCATATTGGGGGAATAGGCATATGATCTCAGGCCAACGCCGTTCGTATCCTGTCCGGTAGCATAGGTTGCAATACCGCGTGGCACATCTTTCGTATCACCCGGACGCACAGTGGTGACCAATGCAAAATAGTCGCTCCACCCTTCTCCCATCTGTTCCCCATCTTCCGGAGTACCATTATTATCATGGTCATAATTAAAGAGGCAGCCTGCATTTGCAGGTCCCCCCGTCAATCTATTTGAGATCCCATGACCATACTCGTGTGAGATGACACTATTATCAAGCGATCCATCGCGTTGTGCAGGTCCAGTACCTGCTTCTTCGTTCACAAACGATACAATCAGACCACTTCCTGCGAAAACGCGAAGTTTCTGACAGTCGCTGTTTGAAATAAAAATACCAGGGATTGTGACCTGGGACCCATCGGCACCGGCAGCCATGTTTACATAGCCTTCTTCGAAATTGCAAATGATAAAACCGATGGCCCCTGCAGTCTGTGCCCTCAAAGCTTTACGTCCAAATTCACAACTGCCGCGATCAATCAATGCAATTTTACCGGCAACTTCGGAAGCATTCACGAGATCGTTGCAACCCTGCGTGGGATTACCTGAACCATCATTGACGATGATGACTTCTCCAGTGAGGGGTTCGGCTGTGATCGCAGCGCCCCAGTCCGTCGTCGTGGTGCTGGTTTGATAAGTACCTAAGACATCTGATGGACTTTCTACACGCAAATACCGGTTGCCACTGGCCTGAGACCAGAGATACATCCTCATCCTTCCGCTACCTCCGTCACCAGGTGTACCGAACGTGGCGTTGTTCAGCGGTGGATCTGCGAGATCAGCACCGTATTGTGCATGTGCCAATACGTAGTCACCTCCAATACCTAATCCGGAAAAATTGGTCTCCTGAAAATTCCCGGAGAACTCATCGAAACCGTAGTGCCAGGCGAAGTCGTGCATGATATTGTTCATGTAGAACAGGTTCGTGGCAGCAGCGTCCATATAAGCATCCGGCTCAAGGCTATTGTCGTAGTTGAAATCAAAGATCAAATCAGCTCCCCCATCGGTCGCAACATCAGGCGTATTGTCACCATTCCGATCCAGAAATGCATGTGCATTATTTCCACGGGTAATGGTGAACTCTGCACCTGGGATACCATCCGTATCATGCCATCCTTGCGGCGACGCATCTACATCTGAAGGATCTACAAGAATCGCGCGCGGTCCGTGATTAGGACTTTCATTTGGTATTGGAACGACATTGTATTGGGCTCCATCAAAGAGCATCCCCGCCGTATTCGTCGTGAAGACTTCATGTGTCATTTCATGTTCTGTACAGTGATGTGGGTTCGCGAGATAATGGTCAGGGAATGTGCAATGGATTGTCAGTCGTTGCTTTGCCAGAATATCTCCGGTAGTTGCATCGACCTTCATGCTCCAAAGATCTCCTGATGGCGCAGGTTCGAGAGTCACTTCCCAGGCCAGTACGAGCTGATCATTGGATTGTACATATACAAGCCTTACGGGAAAATCCTCTAATGCATGTACACCGCGGTTAAAAATAAACTGTTGTGCATTTACGCGCTCTTTAAGAGTAAGGGGTCCGCGTATCATACTTCCCAGGTTATCAAGCGCCTTGCTTACCGCTTGCTCGGGAGACAATGCCGGTTTTTGGTTTGTGATCCTTGATGCAATATTTTTCATCAATCGATCGCCGGCAAAGATCACTTTGCCGTTTTGGATATGTGCACTATAGGTACCCTGTGCAATGTCTACACCATTGTACTGTTGCACATAATAGACATGCGTCACACCATTATGCGCGGAAGTATACATGTCAGTGACGCGAAGAGAACTGAGGTCGGAGGATTCCAGTCCCCAGGACACGCGTTGATTGCGCAAGTGATCCAGCGCAATGGCAGCAGGATCATCATTCGGAATCTGCGCGAAAAGCATGCATGTCATGTGCACGCATGCGAAAAACAGGAGAAGTTTTTTCATCAGTAGGTAGAGTTTTTGAATAGAGAGCGTCAAAATTACGGATAAATAGGCATGTCCCGACGTGCCGTAAGTGAATTATTAGTGACACTTTTATACAAAATATGACGAGAGACGACATCATTTTCGGGCGCAGGCCGGTTGTGGAAATACTGGAGAAAGGCATCAAACCTGATAAAATCCTGCTCCAGAACGGTGTCGATGCAGAATTCAGCTCACGCATCCGCACACTGGCTAAAGCGTTGGAGGTACAGGTACAGGTAGTACCAGTGCAGAAACTTAATTCGCTCACGAAAGCTGCACACCAAGGTATTATCTGCTTCAAGGCATTTGTAGAATACCAGAGAGTCCAGCATGTGGTACAGCGTATTTATGAAGACGGCCACGACCCATTGCTCCTGCTGCTCGATAGAGTGACCGATGTGCGGAATCTCGGTGCAATCGCCCGGAGCGCGGAAGTCTTTGGTGCGCAAGGCCTCATCCTTCCTACTGCTGACAGTGCTCCTGTGAATGGTGAAGCTGTCAAAGCCAGCGCAGGCGCCCTCCTGAACATCGCGGTATGCCGTGAGAAGTCATTGCTCAAAACCCTGGACGAACTGCATGATCTCGGAATCACATCTTACGCAGCAGAACTCAACGCAGATAAAAATCTCTCTGACATCCCCATGAAAGGTCCGGCGGTGATCGTGCTTGGATCGGAGGATAGGGGTATCAGCAACCAACTCCTGGCAAAAGTCCATCACTGGTTTCGCATTCCACAGGTTGGGCAAACTCAATCTCTGAATGTGTCGGTGGCAGCAGGGATAGTGTTGTATCACGCTCTGATGCAGAGGACCAGAGAGTGAGAAAGCGAGAGCGTATCCAAAGGACTCCCTGGGAGAGAAAGCGAGAGGGTCCGCCTTCGCGAAAGCTATGGCGGATACAATGAGAGCGACAGAGCCTGTTTTTCTGTTTTCACCTGCTTTACCGGTTTTACCTGTTTTAGCAATCATTTGCATGATCTGGATAACTTTGGCCGGGCATACTATATATGGTGATCCGTTATATACTTCTGATTTCTGCCACCCTTCTTCATCTGACGGTTGTTGCGCAAACGATGGTCAGACCGGTATTGGGAGCCGGGGATACCGTATACCTTTCGCGTGATTTGCTCCCTCATCCAATTGATCTTTCAGATTCAGGAGAGGATCTATATTGGGATATGAGCCGCCTTTTGGCTCCGTTCGTGCATCAGTCTTTAGTACGTCCCGATGGAGAAGGTGGACTTATTCTGACCGGTGCAGATGATGTTGAGCGTTACCTGTCTGAGAAAGCGGATGGATTGTATATCTCCCGACTCGGACTTCCGGAGGCATCCGGCAACCGTATCATGGTGCACATCGATCCTCCAGTACCTCTCGTAAAGAATGCGCAATTGGATGACACCTGGCAGTATAACGGCACAATATCTATGACTTCTCCACAAAGCAGTCGCGAGGTGCGACTCACTCTGGCCATCCATGCCGAGGCAGATGCAACAGGTGAATTATACAGTCCGACGCTGAAATATGATGTCCTCCGTGAGCGGCGTGATATTGAGGTCACACTTGCGCCCGGTGGTGCAGCAGTGAATCCTGCAGACCTCGGTTTACCACCGGGATTTACTTCCGGCCGTGTGTATGTATTTCAAAGTGCAACGAGTGCTGTGCCTGTTGCGATGATACAAGCAGATGCGATGGATCAGGTGAAGCAGGTAGAATACATTTCCCATCCCTGGGCAGGAACTGTAGTTCAGCACTTGCCACGTCGCCCGGATATCTTTATATATCCCAATCCTTCCTTTGGTAATGTGCGGTTCGATTTTCTCAATCTCCCCTCGGGATACTACGACCTTGAGATCTATAATATCCTCGGTACAAAAATCCGTACGGAACGTCTCTACATGAATGGCGGATTAAAGACAGTACCTATTGATTTATCGAGATTGAAGAAGGGTACCTATATCTACAGGCTTGTAGATAGTCAGAAGAATACGATACGGAGTAAGCGGTTGGTGATTATAACGCCTTAATGAATACAGATTTGAATGGAAACAGATTTGACACCTTTGGAAAGCTGTCAAATCTCACTCTGCAGGCACTGGCACAGCCGAAATCCCATCACCTGTCACTGATTGCGAAGGCTCAGCATTGTTCCCCGTCACATCTTCCGGACGTAAGTGTGCCTGTGGTTCCTGGAATGGTCTCGGACCGATGAGTTTGATCACATCCGATTTCAATAATACTTCACGCTCGAGGAGTTCTTTGGCAAGGATATTCAGTTCTTCGTTGTGCACATGCAATACTTCCTGCGCACGTTCATATTGCTGATCGATCATCTTGCGCACTTCATCATCGATGAGTTTCGCAGTTTCATCAGAATAGGGTTTTTGAAACTGATCCTGAGACATTCCATAGAAGGAGACGTTACCCACTTTGTCATTGAGTCCAAAGACTGCAACCATACTATATGCCATTTTGGTCACATGGTCGAGATCACTTTGTGCGCCCGTAGAGATCTTGCCAAACGTGTTTTTCTCTGAGGCCCTTCCCGCGAGGGTCATGCACATCCTGTCGAGAAGTTGTTCTGTACGGGTGATATATTCTTCCTTCGGGAGATACTGTGCATAGCCGAGTGTCCCGATGCCACGTGGCACAATGGTCACTTTGACGAGAGGGGATGCATGCTCAAGAAACCAACCGCAAATTGCATGACCTGCTTCGTGAAAGGCGATAATTTCTTTTTCTTCAGGAGAGATGAGCTTATTTTTCTTCTCCAGGCCTCCGATCACACGATCAAGCGCTGAATTGAAGTCATCCATGTCGACGGCCTTCTTATTGCGACGTGCTGCGATGAGAGCTGCTTCATTGCATACATTGGCGATATCTGCTCCGGCAAATCCGGGAGTCATCTCTGCCAGTGTCGCCGGATTCACATCTTCCCGAATCTTGATATTCTTGAGATGCACTTTAAAAATTGCTTCGCGACCTGTGAGATCCGGTGCGTCGATACCGATCTGACGGTCGAAACGTCCCGGACGCAACAATGCAGTATCGAGTACATCAGGCCTGTTTGTCGCTGCCATGAGAATGACGCCTTTATCGGTACTGAAGCCATCCATTTCTACGAGCAGTTGATTGAGCGTATTTTCCCGTTCATCATTACCGCCCTGCCACACTCCTTTGCCACGCGCACGACCGATGGCATCGATCTCATCAATAAAGACAATACATGGCGCTTTCTCACGTGCTTGTTTGAAGAGGTCTCGGACACGTGATGCACCCACACCCACAAACATCTCGACGAAGTCAGAACCGGAAATAGAAAAGAACGGAACGGCAGCTTCACCTGCTACCGCTTTTGCTAACAGTGTTTTGCCTGTACCCGGTGCACCCACAAGAAGGACGCCTTTCGGAATCTTTCCTCCAAGCGCAGTATACTTCTTCGGATTCTTGAGAAAGTCAACGACTTCCATCACTTCCTCTTTTGCTTCATCGAGTCCTGCGACATCTTCGAAGGTGATATTGACTTTCGTGCCCTTGTCAAAGAGCGTGGCTTTGGATTTGCCGATGTTGAAGATCTGTGCACCAGGACCTCCGCCTGAGCCACTCACTCTGCGCATGATAAACAGCCAGATGGCGATGATCAGGAAGATGGGAATGATCCATCCAAGAAGAGGACCCAGCCAGTTTTGCTTTTCAATATAGTTGGGATAGACGCGATATTCTTCAGGCACGGATGCATTGAGGAGATTGATATTCTGGTCGAAGGAGTCTTCGGGCCCGATATTAAAGGTATAATGTGCCCTGCTTCGGGTAAAGTTTGTCTTGATTGCATCCTTATGAATTGGCTTACTCAGTCTATCCTTTTTGATATAGACCAGTGCATCTTTTTTGTTGATAATCTCGAGTTTTTCTACATCCCCTTCTTTGACAAATTCAGAGTACTGCTGCAGGTTGATGGTCTTGCGGTTGCTATCGGGCATGTAGATCAGGTTGAACCCGATCAGGATCAGGATAATGATGCCATAGATCCAATACGAATTGAAATTGAGTCTTGGCTTGCGCTCTGTATTTTGGTTTTCTTCCATTCTTTATGTCGGATCAGGTCGTTTTGTGTCACAAAAACAGTAAAAGCCCGAAAGGGTTCTGGTCACAGGTGTTCGTACTCTGTGATCTTCGCATCACTCCAGAGATCTTCCAATCCATAAAACTCCCGTGTTTCCCAATGGAAGATATGTACCACAGTCGAGAAATAATCAAGGCAGACCCATTTCGCATTGTGCAATCCTTCCAGATGAGCCGGGCGCAGACCGGTTTCTTCTTTCACCCGCGCGTGAATGTTTTCTGCGATTGACCGGATCTGCGTACTTGACTCACCCTCACAAATGAGAAAGTACTCGGTCGGGGCGTCATTCAGGGCACGCAGGTCGAGTTTCACGATGTGTTTTCCTTTGATATCTGTGATGCAGTCGATGACCAGATCATTGAGATCATCTATGGCACTGTGGATTTTTCGCGCTGCTGTCGCTCTTTTCAAATATTGTTTCTGTTTTGTTAGAATAAATTTCCCGTGCTGAATTTCCACGTGTTTTAACACATGGAGAAATTCCGGGAAATGCCATTATTACCTACTTTTCCTTTTGCGATCTACAAAATACGGCATTTTTGAGCACTTTGACAGACCGGTCAACCGGCAGGACAGGCTTGGAGGCAATCGGGACAGTGATCTATCACTTCCGGGTTCTTGACTCCACAAACACTTACGCCCTCAAACTGTTGTCGCAAATTCGACCAAAAGCGGGCACTCTCATCTCAGCAGATTATCAGACAACCGGGCGGGGACAGATGGGCAGGGATTGGCACAGTGCTCCCGGACTCAACCTCTGTTTGTCCTGCATTCTATATCCGGAGACAAATGCCCAGAATCAATTCGCGATCAGTATGGCGGTCGCTCTGGCTGTGAGGGATACCGTGGCTGACTTCATCAATCAGGAACGAGTGAAAATCAAATGGCCAAACGACATTTATGTGGGCGACAAAAAGATCGCAGGAATCCTGATTCAGACCAGTATCCACGGGAATGTGATCATATATTGTGTGGCAGGGATTGGCCTGAATGTAAATGAAACCGATTTCCCTGCTGAACTGCCGAATCCGACTTCGTTGAAGCTGGAAACGACTGAGACCTTAGATCGAGACTTGCCTGACGGCAGTCAGGAATTGTCAATTCCTGAAGGTAGATTAAGCCTTGCCGGCAGGCAGGAAGGAATTGTCAATTCTTGGGATATCAATGCAGTTCAGGAGAGGCTTACTGAAAATCTCAGCAAGCGCCTCAATTTGCTTGGAAGTCCCGGGACACGGCTTCATGACGACTATCACAGCGCACTTTACCGGCGAGATATCCAGTCACACTTTAGAATTTTTCAAAATAAGTCTATTCAATCTGGTACAATTGAGAAAGTGGATGAACTGGGACGACTGATTATCCGATGGAAAAATGGAGAGATAAGATCGTATCAGCACCATGAGATCGAATACGTTTAATACGCTTGGCTGTTTTCGGATGTCGGTTTCAGCTCTCAACTTCGATTTCCTTGAGTTTGTGTTTAATTTTGTGTTTGTGTTTAATTTCTATTTTTATCAGATGCCACAATCTCACATGCTCTTTGCCCTATGCTCTTTGCTCTATACCCATCACCATCCCGGCACAATATAAATCCCGAGCAGTAGCTTCGATCAGATATTGAATTCGCACAGGCTGTACTCAGGTACATTGTACGTTACTTACTTTTCTTAATTAACCTTTTCCTCCATATGATGGTCTACGCGAACTGTGAAACACTGCATAGACAACTACAATGTTTTCATTTTGATTGTACTGATAGAAAATAAGATATGGAAAACGTCTCACTACTCCCCTCCTAAAATGCGTGAAAATCTTCGCGTACACCTCAGGCATGCGTCCAATGACATGCAAGCAAGCATCAACACACGTAAGAAACTCTCACCCAAACCCGCTCTTTTTTCTTCATACCACTGGTAAGCCTCGGTCAAGTCTTTCTCCGCCTCAGGGGCGAGGATCAACTTAGCGTCCATAACGAGCTCTGATGCGTTTTTTTACATCTGGCCATGGTACCCCTGACGATAGATCAAGTCTGAGCTTTTCTTTCCTTTTATTCAATTCATTTTTCTGCCACTTAGGCAAGGGAATATCGTCAGGATTAGCAGCAAGATCATCCCATAAGTCCTCTACCAGTTGTAATTTCTCACTTGGACTCAAGTTGAAGAGATCGGAAATATTCTTCACACTATCATTCATAATTTACCCAAAGTTAACAAATGCAATCATGATCTTATTCAATTCTAAAGGTCAGTAATTATGAGAAAATCAGAGAATTCGGAATGGCAATTAATTGCTCTATGCCCTTGCTTCCTACCAGCCCGGGACAAAATAAATTCCCAACAACAGTTTTGAATCTTTCTCCAACGGATAAGCGACATAGGGTTCGATGATCATTGCACCAAAGAGATTTAGACGCAATCCGAGACCTGTGCTCATTGCGATTTTTGGTTTGCGATAGATGGTTTCCAATTGTACTGATCCGTCGGGCTGAAAGCGCTGTATGACAATTGGTTCTCCGTCTTTGAAATGACTGAAATCATCGAATGCAACACCAACATCAAAGAACCATGAAAGATCTGAGTAAAAGAATCCTGACTTGATCAGAGACAACCGCTCCGGACCGGAAAATGGCAAGCGTACTTCCATACCGGTAACGGCGATCTTTGACCCGCTCAGTCTATATAGTTCTTCGGTGAGCTTTTCATTGAATGTGGCATTATTATCCGGATTACCCGCGCTGAGTCCCACCCGCTTGAAGATCTGGTTATAGTCATACCCATGCACCAGTCCCTGGTAACCTAAGAGAATAGGATTAAAACTGTTCGCATCCGTTCCATAGCGTGCATGATGGGTCAACCGGAATGCCAGTGACACCGGCTTGAGATATTGATAGACGCGTCCATCCGCAGTATTACTCCAGAAATCATAACTCCCGAGATTTCGCGATACTTCCAGCCTGTACCGGTATCCGTTTAAGGGTGCGGTGACGCCAAATGATGACTTGTCTCCGACATAGGCTGTATTGATATTATAGTATGCTCCTTTCTTGACAACAAATCCACCAAGGATGATTGCATCTTCCTCAATAGGTACCCTTTCGCGTGAACCCTGTGTATAAAACCTATATCCGAAATCATCCTCCACATAGAAATTCGGATACTGATCTTGTCTATAGAACTGGTAGCTGATCCCCGCGCTTGCTTCCCATCTTGTCGCTTTAGAAAATGGAAGATGAATCAATAACGATGCTTGATCTTCAAAAATGCGAAGGACATTTATGTCTTCGCGTAACACAGGAAGAAGCCCTCCATTAACCGGTATGGTATCGAAGCTATAGTCAACATATCCCGTACGATAAGGAATATGAGACAACGATGCGCCCCATTGCAGCCTCCTTTTTGTGTTCAGGTATGTCACCGCACCCCCAAAGTCCAGGATGTCGCCATTCAATGCAAGCACTGTATACAATTGATTATTACCAAGTACATCACTAAAGAGCATTTCTATACCTCCCGCTAATCCAGTCCGCGCGCCAAACGTACCTGAACTGACTCCAATGCCAGTACTTCCTCCGATATAATCCAACTTGAACCGGGGTTTGTAGCGCGCATCTGTGAATGATGTGGTATCGGCCTCTGGCAACCTGTCAAGGTTATCGAGATTGGTCTGTATGACCTGCTGCGTCTGCAGTCCGACTACGGGTAACGTCGCTGCAGCAACATCAATTTCATTTTTTGAAACCGTCTTATTCAGCATATCTTCCTTGTCAGCCTGGTAGATCGTATAATTTCCTCTATAGAAATGCGAGTAGACGATCCGGTCTCTTGAGGTCGCCACAGACAGCGCAGGGGAATACGTCGTGATACCAGAAACACCTGTGAGAAACTCTGTCATCTGCAGGACTTCTCCCGTTGCAACATTGTATTTATAAATATTCCTGAAGCCATCGCGATCTGAGAGGAAGTAAAGATTGCCTTCGTGGTCAAACGAGGGATTCAGATTGTCCGCACCCTGGAAGAGATCGATCTGTCCTGCTTTGCCGGTGGCGAGATTGAGCACGGCGAGATTCATCGTCCACTTTCCATGTGTGCGTCCATTGTCCATACTGAGTTTATCCGTTGCATAAGCGAGATGGGTACCTTCTGCATTAAAATTCGGCTGAATCTCCGAGTAGCGATCATTTGTCAGTTGAGTCACCTTATTGCTTTTCAGATCAATACTGTACAGGTCAGTCTGCCCTTCGACCAGTCCTGAAAACACAATCGTTTTCCCATCGGGAGCCCATGCAGGATTGCTGATTGCAGGAACGCCTGGCACACGGATCGTGCGTTCGCTTTTACCTGTATCAACATCCTTTATGACAATGACATTCTGTCCTTTCTCAAATGCAATAAAAGCGAATTGTTTGCTATCGGGTGACCAGGTTCCTGAAGTTTCCAGGAAACTCAGATCATCGAGATGTCCGTCGCGTGTAAGGCTCGTGATGCGTTTTACGATTTTTCCTGTACGGGCATCTGCGAGAAAGAGATCAATACTGAAGAGATTTTTCTCCGAAAGAAATATCACCCAACGGCCATTCGGACTCATTGCCGGAGAAATATTCATCTCACCGGCATTTTCTTCTGAAATAATTTTCTTCCCGACACCCCGCTCCTTACCATCACTCAACATCGGTGTGTAGTATGTTTTGAGCGCTTCCCTGAAGGAGGTAAAGACATTCTCAGCGCTTGTATGAAAAATACTATCGGATGCAATTTCAAATCCATACTTCGCTGTCATTTCAAACAACGGTTCGATCACCTGGTCCCCATAAGCACCGCTTACAAATGCCCAGAAGGCCTGTCCCCATCGGTAAGGAAAGTATTTCGGATTGCGCATGTCCTTGAACGTGGGGATGTCATCATTGAGCACCGCATCGCGCATCCACATCGCTGTATGGGCATCATACCTGCCGATGGACATATACTCCGCAAGACCTTCAACCATCCATAGGGGAAGGTTAGCCATATTTCGTATTGAAGTAGAATCACCATAGATGATCATATTGTATTGAAAGGCGTGCACGAGTTCATGACCCAGTACATGATGTGTCTGTTGATTGGTGAAGGTGAAGGGCAGGATGACCCGGTTCCGTAATCCTTCCGTCACACCGCCCGTGCCCGTACCGATCGCCCCATAGACGGCACTGGTCTGCTGAAAATCTGCGTGATTGTTATAAAATAATAGTGGATTTTTTGTAACCAGGGTGTCCCGGATGATGGCATTGTGGAGATCATACCATTGTTCAGCTTGTTTCGCGATTTCTGTAATAAACGGGTCGTTGTCAGTGTAATAATAAATCTGGTACCTCGGAGTATTCAGGACGCGGAAGTCAAAATTCGTATAGCGGGGTTTGTTCTGGCCGAAGTATTGTGAGGATACTGTAAGGCTAAGTCCGGGCAATAATAAACTCAATAATAGCAATCTGGTTTTCATAACTGGTTTTTTCTACCTCTTAAAACACACGTGCTTAAAAAAGTATTTTGATTAAATCGGGGATCAAAAGTTAAGTTTTATTTAAAAGATATTGGCTTTTGGCTACTAGCTGTTTGCTTCAGCACTTTTTGTCGGAAATATTACAATTTTCGGACTTCGTTGCGAATTGCTTCCTTCACCCGCGGCCAGGTCACCGAAGAGTCGAAGACAAGTGGATCCGCATCTTTTTCAGCGTCGTCGAAATAGGTGAGGCTTTTCCACACATGAAAGACTGTCATCTTATGAAACATCCGATCATACCATTCCATCATTTCGTTAAGTCCAAATCTTTGTAGCAGAAAGAAGAGGTCATAAAAATCCTTTTTACGCCCCCTTCCGGTAATTGCATCAATTTTCATAGGTGCGATGTCCCGCATATCTAATAATACCAATTCATCTACTCTCAGAAAAGGATGCGCAAATAGATATATGAATCTGATAAAGTCAAGTTTTACCCCCTCGGCCTCTACTATCAATGTACTTCCAGTCACCACTTGGGGTTCTTTCATCTCGAAGTCTTTACGCAACGTCTTATCCAACTCCTCTGCCTTGAATTCCTTGTTTGAAAAAAAATCCAGATCAATTGAATGTCTGTGCCCGATTTGTAATGCAAGATTTGTCCTACCGACTAACACAAAGTCGTTGAGGTAATTCTTAGCCATCAGGGATTTTAGTAGTCCCAATGTAGTAGGCCTGACTGCCGCATGATGTAGCATCGCATCTCTTCTAATGGTATGTCGAAATAGACACTGGCAAAGTGCATAGGTCTCCTGTCCATGTATCTCAGATTCTTGACGATTTCTCTGATTTGTGCCTTCCCGTAGTATGCAAGGATTTCTCTGAAATCCTCAAGAGTACCCATTTGCATCACCCGATCCACAATATACGGTGCATTGTAATCCCAATCAATCTTGTCATAGTCTGTATCCCAGAAGAGTGACCTGCGTAGATTCATCATCGATTATTTTTGGCCTGTGAAGATAAGACTTGTAAAAGGCTATTGGCATTTCGCTTTTGGCCATTCGCTGTTGGCTGTTAGCTTAAACATTTTTGCCGAAACACAGACTACATTCGTGACTCAATTTGTCTCCTTTTCACAGCGTCCGCCGTAGCCAATGGCGAAGATGGACATTCTCGCTTTCTCACCGTCTCACCATCTCACATTACCTGCCATCTTGTCGTATCATACATGCCAAAATAGCTATCTTGAGGCAATGGCTTGCTTTTTGATTTGCTTTTGATTAAACCGCCTTCGGGGCGGGAATACACTCCACTCCTCCTCAGTTGGCTAATAAAATACATTTGAGGAGGGATGCTTATTCTCCCTCGAATTCAGGCACAGGAATAAAATCCGCTTCTCAAAAAATTTAAACGAAAATGACATACGATAATTTCACCATAAAAGCACAGGAAGCGATCCTCCAGGCTCAAAGAATCGCTGCCGGCTATGAGCAGCAAACAGTCGACAGCACACACCTGATAAAAGGTATCCTCGAGACGAATGAAGATGTGGCTAAGTTCATCCTCCAAAAAGCGGGTGTCAATCTGGCTATGCTCGACCGCGAACTCGCAAAAGAGCTCAAGACGTATCCCCGCGTGGAAGGTACAGACAAACAATACCTCACGAATGATGCGAATGCCGCCCTGGCCCGTGCAAAAAAAGCCCTTAAAGAATTCAACGATGAATATATCTCCGCAGAGCTCATCCTCCTCGGTATTACAGCAGGTCAGGACAAAGCTGCACGTATTCTGAAGGATCTCGGAGCTACATTCGAAGGCTTGCGTGACGCTATCAAGGAATTGCGCAAAGGAAAAAATGTCACTGAACAAGACGCAGAAGGACAATACAATGCGCTGAAGAAATATGCGGTCAATCTCAATGAACGCGCACAGTCAGGTAAACTCGATCCCATCATCGGCCGCGATGATGAAATCCGTCGTATGCTGCATATCCTCTCACGTCGTAAGAAAAACAACCCGATCCTCGTCGGTGACGCCGGTGTAGGTAAGACCGCAATCGTAGAAGGGATCGCCTGGCGTATTGTGAAAAAAGACGTCCCCGAAAATCTTCTCACAAAACAAATCCACGTTCTCGACCTTGCTGCACTCATTGCCGGTGCGAAATACAAAGGTGAATTTGAAGAACGTCTGAAAGCAGTGATCAAGGAAGTAAAGGATGCCGATGGTGAGATCATTCTCTTCATTGATGAAATCCATACGTTGATAGGTGCAGGTGGTGGTAGCGGTGCAATGGATGCGGCAAACATTCTGAAACCCGCTCTCGCGCGTGGAGAACTGCGTACGATCGGCGCGACGACACCGGATGAATACCAGAAATACTTCGAGCAGGACAAAGCACTTGTACGACGGTTCCAGACAATTTTCATTGACGAGCCAAGTGTGGAGGATACCATCTCTATCCTGCGCGGTGTCCAGGATAAATACGAAGTCTATCATAAGATCAGCATCCTGGATGAAGCTCTCATCGCAGCAGCAGAGTTATCACATCGCTATATCGCGGATCGTCACTTACCAGATAAAGCGATTGACCTTATCGATGAAGCAGCAGCAAAACTGCGTCTCGAATTAGATTCCGTTCCCGAAGAAATCGATGAGCTCGACAGACGGGTTCGTCAACTCGAGATCGAACGTGAGTTTATCAAACGTGAAGGTGATACCAGGAAAATGAAAGGCATACAGGAACAAATCGCCAATGCCAAAGAAAAACTGGATGCGGTACGGGCTGCATGGCAAAACGAAAAGGAAATTGTCGACGCAATTCAAAATACCAAGAAACGGATCGAAGAATTACAATTAGAGGCTGACAAAGCCGAACGCGAAAGCAATTTTGAACGCGTCGCAAAAATCCGATATGGAGAAATCCAGGAACAGAATGCGATGCTGAAAGCCGCTGAAGAAAAGTTGAGTAAGCTACCTGTTGATACGAGATACACGAACCAGGAGGTGACTGCGAATGATATTGCAGAGGTAGTCTCAAGATGGACCGGCATACCACTGTCTAAAATGTTGCAGAGTGAAAAAGAGAAACTCCTGACGCTCGAAGATGAAATCCATAAGCGTCTTATCGGGCAGGATGAAGCCGTGCGTTCTGTAGCAGATGCAGTGCGTCGAGCACGCGCAGGTTTGCAGGATCCCAAGAGACCCATCGGTTCTTTTATCTTCCTCGGCCCAACGGGTGTGGGAAAGACAGAACTTGCACGCGCGCTTGCAGAGGTGCTTTTCGATGATGAAAAAGCAATCACCCGTATCGACATGAGTGAATACCAGGAACGGCACGCGGTATCGCGCCTTGTAGGTGCACCTCCGGGATATGTGGGATATGATGAAGGTGGTCAGCTCACAGAGGCAGTACGTCGCAGACCATACTCAATTATCCTCCTCGATGAAATCGAAAAAGCACATCCCGATACATTCAATGTGCTCCTGCAGGTACTCGACGATGGCCGACTCACAGATAATAAAGGCCGTGTCGCAAATTTCAAGAACACGATGATCATCATGACTTCGAACATGGCTTCAGATGTCATCCTGGAAAACTTTGAAGACCTCCAGGCTGTAAGCGCTGACAAACGCACCGAGATTCTTGAGGCGACGAAGACTGAAGTATTTGATAAGTTGAAAGAACACATGCGCCCTGAGTTTCTGAACCGGATCGATGAAAAGATCATGTTCCTTCCGCTTACGAAGGATGAGATAAAGCAAATCGCAATGCTCTCGCTGAATAAAGTGAAACAGAATCTCGCGCGTCGTGAGTTTGGTCTCGAAATCAGTGATACTGCCCTTACGCTTCTTGCAGATCTCGGCTTTGATCCGCAGTTCGGTGCGCGTCCCTTACAACGGGTGATCCAGAAAGAACTGATCAACGAGCTATCAAAACAGGTCTTGTCTGGAAAGTTTGCACAAGGAGAAACGATTTATATCGACACAGATAAGAATGGCTTCACCTTTAATGAGAAAGGATTTGACGGGAAGGACGAAAAACCGGACTTGAAGAAGGCGGAGGCTGAGGCGAAGGCGAAGGAAAATGGAGCAAAAGATGCCAAACGGAAACAGGACCTGGCTAAACTGATGAAGTCTACAAAGGAAGTGGAGGATGCAACGAAGGATTTGCAGACGGAAATGGATGAGGAGAAGTGATTCTCGATTGTTGATTTTCGATTCTCTGTTGGGGATAGGCATATCTCAATAAAAGAGGGTGGAGAGGGAAGGGAATAGCTCACCATCCTTGCCTCTAAACACAACGGGATGAAAAACTCTCTGAATGTTACACTTCTGGTACTTCTACGCGTTGCATAATCCTCCCAATATTCTCTGGTGAGAAAAACTCCGGGATCGGTATAGATCCTGAGATCGTACCCATGAAACGATCAGTCTGCTCCTGGTTATCGCGAAGTGCAAGCATCAATTGTTGCATCTCTTGTGGTGGTGGCTGCAGGGATGCCCATTCGGCCGTCATTTCATACATGGGCGCTGTAGAGATGTCGCGGTGCTGTTCATTGCGCTGTAATGCGATGTCTAATTCCTCTCTGCCTGAAAAGCCCGCATCGAGCGCTTCCGCAAGAACTTCTGCCCCCGTCATCGCATCGCTGATTCCCTGGCCGGTCATCGGATCTCTATGATAGCCGGCATCTCCGACGAGCGCCCATCCGGGCCCATAGGATTTCTTGTAAAAGCCAGGCAACTCAGACATTCCAACAAAACGTTCTTCACGTGTTGCATCGCGCATCATTTCGGCAAGTTTTGGAACGAGTTCAAATGTCTTCATGTAATTACCCTCGATGTCAGAGCGGTATGCATGAAACTCGCTATGCGGCCATATGATCGGTATACAGACCTGCCCGTTGTCAGTGGGAATGAAACCAATAGCCCTGTTGGGAGCCAGGTAAAATGATAACGCATCTATGGGCACATTACTCCAATAGGTATAGTACCATGCTGTTTGTGCTGGTTTTGTATTGTATTCTGTTGCTTTCACAGCACGTGCTACAAGAGAGTTGCGGCCATCCGCTCCGATGACAATACGTGCCTTCTCTACCACAGTCGGTCCACCTTTGGTATGACAGCGTACACCTATGACACGGTCTCCATCCGTGATCACCTCCTCAACAGAACAGCCTTCCCGTAATTCAGCACCTGCTTCAACTGCCGCATCAACAAGAATTTTGTCCAGGACTATGCGTCGTGGTGTGACAATGTCTGAAGTTCCTTCAAATGGAGGCGGTGTTCCTTCCAGAGCAAAGAAACCATTGTCCATGACCAATGTCTTGATTGCCCTGCTGCCAGAAGCATAGATCTTGTCCAGCAAACCCCAGCGTTTTAGTCTTACCGTACCTGGTATGAGGACAATATGAGTCGAAATCGTATCACTCGGGAATGTTGCTTTATCCAGTAATAAGACTTTATATCCCTTACGGGAGAGTAACATCGCTGTAGGGGAACCTGCACAGCGGGCACCGACGATAATCGCATCGTACATCCGATTTTATTCTTTCGGTAAAAATGGTACGTAACAGGTCAGGAAACAATCCCATATCTATGGGAATGCAGATGACTTTCCACCACATGCCGAGCATGACCGATTGATCACAAGAACATACCCAGACAAGAGATCTCTACTTATTTTTATCGAAGAATTTTCTGATCTCTGTCCTGAGTTCTTTCAGATCTGCCCGGCATTCCTGTTGTAACTTTTTCATGAGAGCAAGACGTCGCGAACCCGTTTTCTTCAACTTTGCAATGAAGATGACTTTATCATGCCAGTTGCCAATCAGGTCTGCGATGTCATCGAAAAACGGATTGAGTGCTTGTTTTTTGCTGAAGATGGTCATGATGGACAATATCTCTTTGATCAGTTTTCTTACCTGGTGAAGTTCCCGAAGCCTGAATTTGGGGACTACCATTTCCTCTAATTCCGTTTCTTTCTTTTCGAGGTACTTCTTGTATTTCAGTGATTGAATGTCTCGAGCCTTTTTAAGGATGTGTTTTTCCTGCTCTTTGACACTCCGGACGTATTTCGGAATGTCCTTTCTAAATTCCTGTATGAGTTCAGAACAGTCTGGTGCCTGAGGTAACGGTTTGCCGCCAAATTTTACAGCGAGTGAATAAGACACGTAGGGTTCCCGGATTTTACCACATGCCCGAAAGATCTTGCGGAAGGGAAGAAATTCTTTACGCTCATCTAATTTTTTATCATTGAAGTGCATCAACTGCAACACAGCCTTGATCTTCTTGATTTCCACCCGAATCCGGTGCAGGGTTTCCTGATCCTGTGTTTTCTGAAAAGAATTCAGGAGCCCCTTCAGCCGTTTGATACGCCGCTTGATATATTCTTCAAATACAGTAATCATCTCTGAGAAGTATTGGCAGACTCATCATATGTTTTCTATCTTCAAACTCTGAATGTCGTGAGTTCCGGATAATTAAGATGAAAGATAAAGACTGACTTTATTATGGCTTTCGATAAACATCTTGCCGATCGGGTACGAAGTACTTTCGAGCTTAAACGGGTCAAATTCGAAGAAAAGAAAATGATGGGAGGACTGTGCTTTCTTGTCAATGATAAGATGTGTGTCGGCGTACATGAAGAGAGGCTCATGGCAAGAATAGATCCGGATGTCTATGACGCTGCTTTAAAGCGCAAAGGGTGCGAGAAGATGATGTTCACCGGAAAAGAAATGAAGGGTTTTGTCTTTGTCCATCCACCTGGTACCGATCTCGATAAGGATCTCGAATCCTGGGTCCAGCTCTGCCTGGATTTTAATCCGAAAGCGAAATCGAGTAAAAAGCTGAAAGGGAAGTGATTCTTAAATTCTTGATTCTCGATTCTTAATTCTTAAACTCTTAATTCTTAATTCTTAATTCATTCTATCATTTTCTTATTCTATCATTCTATCATTCTGTCATTTCCTATGGCTGAACTCAAAACAAAACCCACGAAAGCAAGCGTCTCTGCATTTCTCAATGCTATTGAAGACGAGCAGAAGCGCAAGGACAGTAAGCAACTCGCGAAGCTGATGCAGGAAATCACGGGCCACAAGCCGGTGATGTGGGGTCCGAGCATCGTCGGTTTTGGGTCCTATCATTACAAATCCGAAAGAAGCAGGCAAGAAGGAGACTGGCTACTTACAGGATTCTCTCCGCGTGTCCAAAATCTGACTGTCTATATCATAGCTGGATTTGATAGATATAAAACACTTATGAAAAAACTCGGCAAGTGTAAAACGGGTGGTTCCTGCCTTTACTTCAAAAAACTTGCGGACATCGATCAGGAGGTATTGAAGGAATTGGTGAAGGAGTCTGTGGAGTATATGAAGAAGAAATACTCTTAAAAGCGCCATTCGCCTTTTGCCGTGGACTGTGGACTGAAGACTATGGACTGAAGACTGGAGACTGAAGACTGTAGATTAGAGACTATATCTTCATGCGATAAGACTCCAATGAATTGAAATTCAACAATAAGGGCTGGCGTGGTCCCATCCTTGGTGCTGCATTCCTGATGGCGACATCGGCGATCGGGCCGGGCTTTCTCACGCAGACGAGTTTATTCACGGAACAACTTCTGGCCAGCTTTGGTTTTGTGATCCTCATCTCTGTACTCCTGGATATCGGTGTGCAGCTCAACATCTGGCGTATTGTAACAGTGAGTGAATCGCGCGCACAGGATCTTGCGAACACTTTATTGCCAGGACTTGGTTTTTTTCTCGCAGCACTGATTGCCTTTGGCGGACTTGTCTTTAATATCGGCAACATCGCGGGCTGCGGACTGGGTTTTGAAGTGATCACAGGATTAGATACAAAAACAGGTGCGCTCATCAGTTGCATACTCGCTTTCGGTATCTTCTGGTTTCGCGACGCAGGCAAATGGATTGATGCTTTCGTAAAAGTTCTGGGTTTGCTCATGATAGGCCTGACCATTTACGTCGCGATCACGTCACACCCACCGATCGGTGAGGCATTGTACAGAACGGTATGGCCCCAGAAGATCGATGTGATGAACATCGTTACACTTGTCGGTGGTACCGTTGGTGGTTACATTTCATTTGCAGGTGCACATCGTCTGATTGATGCGGGTGTCAAAGGACGTGATCATATTCCACAAGTCACACGGAGTTCAGTGAGTGGCATTCTCATTACGGCAGTGATGAGATTTATCCTGTTCTTCGCTGCATTGGGCGTGGTATGGCATGGTGTGAAACTTGCATCCGGTAATCCTGCTGCCACTGTATTTCAATCCGCTGCCGGGCAAGTTGGATATCAATTTTTCGGCGTCGTAATGTGGAGTGCGGCAATTACATCCGTCGTGGGTGCTTCCTATACTTCTGTTTCTTTCTGGAAGACGCTTGTTCCGGTGATACAAAAGCACGAACGGCTCGTGATCAGTATATTCATTTTCACGTCTACTTTCATTTTTATTGGAATTGGTAATCCGGTCACTTTACTCATTCTCGCGGGCGCGGTGAATGGAATTATTCTCCCCCTCGCACTTGCTATCATACTTCTTGTGGCAAGAAAGTCGTCATTGATGAAAGGATACAAGCATCCAATGGTGCTGCAGATCATTGGGTGGGTTGTGGTTGCGGTCATGAGCTGGATGAGTTTTGTAACGCTGCGGCAAATGCTCTGAGCTGATTGCCTCAGGATTGGGGCCGTTAGCTATTGGCTGTTCGCCCAGTGGCGCAAGGAGATGATCCTTCCACCGTTGATCAATTCTGCCCTGCCAACGCAAAGGGTCGAAGGGTTAGCTATTGTATATTGTGACCTTTTGCGAAGTTCATTCACATCAGATTTGATTACCTTTCGGTACAACTTGAACTATATACAGGATGCCTACAGTAGAAAAAATCCAGGCTGAAATTGAATCTCTTTCTCAGAAGGATTTTAGTCGATTACGTACATGGTTTATTGAGAAGATCTGGAATCAGTGGGATGATGAAATTGAAAAGGATGTTTCTAGTGGAAAGCTGGATTTTTTGCAAGAAGAAGCAAGAACTGCTAAGTCACAGAATACTCTAGGTGAGCTCTAGATTACATGCACCGCACTACCCGCAATTTTGGAAACGTTTTGATGCACTCCCACGAAGCATAAAGAACAAAGCCCGCGATAAATTCAAATTACTCACTCAAAACCCTTCTCATCCATCATTGCATTTTAAGAAAATTGGTGATTTCTGGTCTGCAAGAGTCGGCCGCAATTATCGTGCTTTGGCTGTTGAGGACAATAAAGATTTCATCTGGGTTTGGATAGGGAATCATGACGACTATATTCAGATGCTTCAATAGTTTAACTATTGGCAATGATTCGTTGGGTTGATTCTTTCATTCGATTATTTATCGTTCCCCTTGATCCCTTCCACCTTTGATCCCTCTTCGACCGTCCGTCCGCGAGCGCCGTAGGCTACTCTGCGGAGGCGCTAGCTACGGCGTAGGCGGTGGATCCCCGCCATTGAGTTTATTTCCGTACTTTGCACTCATTATCAGTATTTTATAAGCACTAACAATCATTCATCACTGCCCGTCAGGCTATCATTAAGCGGGCATATCATTCATCACTCATCATCCATCATCCATAATTATGATCACAGGCGTCCATACCATGTTCTATACTTCCGAGCCAGAGGCTTTGAGAGAGTTCTTTCGCGACAAGCTCGGCTTCCATGCCACAGATGTGGGGGGTGGATGGTTGATCTTCGATCTTCCCGATGCTGAGATGGGTTGTCATCCGACAGAAAGTGATGACGGCCGTGTTATGCCGTCGGGTACGCCATATATTTCTTTCTATTGTGATGATATCTACGGCACCATTAAAGAGTTCAAAGCAAAAGGGGTAGAGTTTATTGGTGATGTATCGGATGTGGGATATGGATTGTCAACGCAATTCAAAGCACCGGGAGGATTTACGATACAGTTGTATCAGCCGGGGTATAAGAGAGGATAATTGATAGGTACTACGTATTCATAGGGGCAACTGTTTATGTGTGGATAATCAATACCTTAGATATGTTCTCTGTGAATTGCTTTTTCAAATCACATATTTCAAGTACCACTTTTCAAATCTTTGCATGGTACCATCCATTAATGCCTTGGGTGAGTCAATTGTAAATTTCCATGTGTTTTTTTCGTCTCTGGCCCAAACCTTTAAACAGGAGGAGATAGCTGATACTTTCGTATCAATGCAAATCCTCCTCTCTTCTGCAACTGATTAATCCATGATTTAGGTATCATTCTGTTGATAAACACCGTCAATTATTCCGCCCTATCTCGCCACTTTCACAACACCAAAATATTCCTCCCCTTTCACAATCAACAATAAGTTGCCATCACCTGCCCGATCCAATATTTCCTGCTCAATCGAAAACAGATGTTTCCCTTGAGAAAGAAAACCTGAATGCATATTTGCAACCAACCTGCCATCTGTCGACACGAGACGGATATCCAAATCTTCCTGGGCAGTACGTAACTCCAACTCAACTGTAATCCCATACTCTGAAGGATTTGGAAATACGTTCACATGTGCAATATTCTTTGCTTCTTCATGCGTAGATGAAGCACCTTCTTTGTAAAGACGAATCTCTTTCCAGGCGACCCATGATGGGCTTTGCAGCGTTGAGATTCTTAGATAGCGAAAAGTACGGTTCAATGGGTTAAAATTGAAGGAGAGGAGCTGATCATCCTCCGTCACACCGCCAAAAGTGTGCAGCTCTTCCATGTTCTGACTACTACCGTGTTGTGCCCCGGAAAGTCTGTGCAAAGTAAAACCTGAAGGAAACTGTGCAACGACCAATTCAATACGATCTAATCGCGTGTTCTTCAACAAATCGATCTGGATAAACTGGGGCGGAAGATCACCGGCATTCCATATCGTCTCATTGTTCATGTCGAAGGCCTGACCGGGTCTTTGATCATCGAGATACCCACTGACCGTGACGATCGTACTATCCACACGAAATGCCGTCGCAGGTTGACACAACATCGGAAATGATCCATTGCAATATTCCATTGTCCCGCCGACCATCGTCATGAGTGAACGGATCTCCAACAACTCCTGCGGATCAGAAACGGATAGCGGATCGGCAGATACGAGAGTGAGGTCTGCATACTTACCTGTTTCAAGACTCCCCTTCACATTTTCTTCTTTTGTCACCCATGCACCATTGATCGTCAGGAGTTTTAATCCTTCTTCGATAGCAATGCGCTGATCAAGCTCCCACTGCGCATGGAGTCGGTCGAGATAACCGATGCGTGTGATCGCCTGGTAGATGACGCGGAAGGGAGAATACGCGCAAACCGTATTATTGAACGGCGCATCCGTACTTCCTACAGTAGGGATATTGCTTTCCACAAAATCCTTCCACCGCAGAATGAAGTCTGTATTGTTATTACTGATATAGGTTTGAAAGGTATTCTGCTCCGGCCAATCCGGTGGACCCATCAATTGTACCGAAGCCACGATACCCTTATTCTCCATGCGTTGAAACTGTGTATCGCTGACTTTCACTGCGTGCTCGATGCGATGACGGTATGCACTGTTATTGCTCGTACCAAGGGCGGATTCATATGCAGTGAGAATTTTCCCAACAGCTGATTGATTCACACAATGCGCTGCAACCTGATACCCTGCCTGGTGTGCTTCGCCAACCAATTGGATGCAGGTAGCCTGGGTCATGATATCCATGGTGCCAAACGGATCGTCTACATACATTTTCACTCCAGGAGCACGGATTCTGTCACTAAAGACGTGCCCTGGCTCATATCCATAATTCTGCAGTACTCCGATCAGGTCTGTATTGTCGTACGTCCCCCAATACCCATTGATCCGCACGTTCAGGTCTCCGTTGGATTCAAGTGCCATGGCGTTTTGCAGGTGCTCAGGAATAATATCCGGCCTGCCGAAATTCAATTCAGAGATACTCGTCCAGCCATTTAGACTCAGTGTATCCATAATGTCTTCCAATGGCGGATAAGTCGTAAACTGCTCTTCAGGAGTATCACAAATATGTTCGCGCCAGCTCAACCAATGACAGTGCGCATCATTAAAGCCCGGAAGAATCGTGTAACCGCCGGCATCGATCCACAGTACCGGGCAATCCTCCGACATCAAGGAAATAATGTCCTCTTCTTCTCCAACCGCCTGAATAAGTCCATCCCGGATTGCAAGTGCATATGCGACCGGTAATGATGGATTCATTGTGATGATATGTGCATTGACGATGACCAGATCCGGAGATCCGCTACATTGGGCATGGCACAGCAGGGTCAACTGACATACAAAAACAGTACTGATTAGGCATCGAAATGCTGATGCTTTCATACAGTTAATGCCGGAGAAATTCCTCATGCCGTCTAAGATACTAAGTTGGTATTGGAATAGCGCGTAAAGTGGCTAAGGCCACAGACAGTGGAGCCTTATTGATAATCTTCTATCATCGCTGCAATCTTGCGAAGGCGTTTGCATCTTTCACGTATTGCCCGGCACCTTTCTGCAGCGTCTGCATCGCAATACCGTAGTGTTCCTGACCGGAGAGCATGATGATATGTGTATTGGGGTCGCTTTTTTATTCAGGTAATAATCCGGGATCACCACATCCGTACCTTGCGTCTCATTAACTAGGAGACATCGGCATTCCCTTCTGCCCACTTTTTGAAATCCTTCATAAACTGATACGACTGCTTCCTGAATGCGCCCGGCGCGAGTTTCATCATGAGTTTCAATGAAAATGATGATGGACGGAACTCCACATATGAGATCCACCTGGTCTTGTTGTGATCAACTGCCTGGAAAATATTGCGGACTTCATTCCACATCCCTTCTGTCTCGTAAGTACCGGAGAATTCGTCAGGCAGATTGCGCACTGTAATCGTCTCAATGAGTTCTAATTCCCTACCACCTATTTTGTATTTGAGTCTGGATGTTGCACCAGCCTGTCCCGGAGTACCACTCAGAGGCTCCATGCTCATGAATCCCGGTTGCCAGTGTTTTAAGTTTTCCGGATTGTCGAAGAGTGTGATCACACGATCACGTGGAAGATCGATATCGATTTCAAGGGTGTATTTCATTGAAGTGTGTCGCAGAATTTCGGGTTATCGAAGAATGACACCCGCCAGAATGGACTTCGGTACGGGCGGGCGAAATTACACGAAAGAAAAGAACACGAAAAATTTTACAAGAAATAGCTATGCCGTTTAGTACATCCCTCACCCCTCGATCCCCTAAAGGGGAAGTCCTCGCGCCATTTGAATTCGGGCAGCTGGCGGTTCCACCTTTAGGGGTAATGGGGTAAGCATCGGCAATTTGCAGAAGAGACATAAACCTGCAAAATGTCATACACCTCCAGAAATACGGTCATTAAGCAGACTGACACCTGGTCCGCAGCTATATATGCCAAACATGAATTATGATTGAACTTGTAAAATGACTGCCGACAGAAAACTGGCAACTCGTAACTCTGCTTTCCTCCGCCTCAGCCTTCTTTGGACACCGAAGCTTTGCGAAGGTGGCCGCCTTAGCCTTTTTTATTCATTCTTCACCACCACAGATCCTCGTGTATTGATGGTTCCCATATTGAGAATCGCATCAGTGGTAGAGCCACCGGGATGTGGCAGGATCGTCACATTCTCCAGTGTGATATTTCCTTCATTGTAGATGCCTGCGCCCTGTGCCGCAGTACCTGAGATAATATTCACACCATCTATCCAGGGTTCAATGCCAGACTCGATGTACAAGGCATACGGTGTGCCTTCTGCTTTGATGTAAATTTCATGTTCCGGTAATGCCGAGAGTGAAGACCCTGTAGAAAAGAGTGCATAGTTATCCTCGAGCACGATGGTATCATGATGTACAGCCGGATCGAAGAAGACAGTCTCCCACCACTGCGCACATTCCAGTGCATAGGGCAGCGAACCTTCACCACTGTCATTTGTGTTCGTCACGAGATTGCAAGCAGGATTGATGTAGGCCATCTGGAAAGAAAAACTGTAACTGCCACAACTATATCCCTGTCTCCAGTCATCATCCCAGGCTGCGACGACCATAGTGAAATTGTCCTGCCAGAAATTGATGTTACCACCCGGGAATTCGTAGGGAGGAGAATTTTCAGTATGACCCCAGACACCAAAATCGGCATATAAATCAAAGCCAATACTTTGCGTATTTCCCGCAATCGGAATTGCGCGGAGGTTATAGTTGTCAGGGAGATCTTCAATGTCGTAGATCTCTCCGCCCTGAATGGTATCATAGACTGCATTTGCATCCAGATCCCAAAGCAACAAGCCTACGATATCGGCTGATGTGACATGCACTTCTAATCCACCCTCTACTGTACAATTCGACTGGTCGGTTACCGTCACATAGAGAAAGAATGTTTCGGTGGGTGTAATCGTAATACTGTCTCCGGTCATCCCATTGCTCCAGTCCACTGAATAGGCACCATGCGTGCCTTGTACATTGCTGTTGATCGTGATTGTGTCTCCGAGGCACAACGGCATTACATCAGGCATATCGATCGTCGCGCAATCATTGATGATCGAAAAATCCAGTATGGACTCATCACAACTGACACCCAGAAGATTGTTTTGGCTGAAAGTCGAAACGGTGAGTGTATAAATACCGGTATAGGGATCCATGTTTTCGAAATCGCCCGGATACCGATATGGCACTGAGTTCTCATAGTCCTGGTCATATTGTGCCCCCGTGAGAACAAATTCCACACTTTCCACACTTCCGGAGGTGAAGGCTTGAATATTAAAATTCAACGGCAATGAACTGTAATAAAAGATATCGCCGTCATGTATCGTATCAAAGATTTGGCCATTCCCTATATTATAGATCACAACAGCAGTAATCGTTCCTGTGGTCACATTCACATTCACCTGGTCAGTACCGATGCATGTTTCAGCATCCGTCATAGTGACGTTGTAGACCTGGTTGGAATTAGCGTTTACCGTAATGCTATTCGTTGTTGCTCCTGTATTCCATAAATATGCATAAGGTGGTGTGCCTTCTTCACTCAATGCTACAAGCGTCACGACGCTGCCCTGACAAACTGTGATATTCGGAGATCCAAGGATTGGAAAATTGCATTGTGGATCACAGGCATCACCGATACCATCATTATCGGAGTCCTGCTGAAGCGGATTAGCAGTATTGATACAATTGTCATGGATATTCGCAATTCCGTCATTATCGGCATCAGTAGCGCATGTCGCATGGTAGACTTCATACTGATTCACAGGGATCATACTGGTCCCGTCGTTCGGTTGATTAGCGTTGAAGTGTGTGAAAGCCGGGTCGATCGTGATATCCGGAAAGACCGTGTTGCTCAGAATCGTAAAACATACTCTTCCGATATCAATCCAGGCCGCGCTATCAATCGTCGGACAACTGTTTGATTCCTGTCCTTCCTTGAGAATGACAGACATACTGAACAGTCCTGGAGTAGACGCGTCATAGGTTTGTGTATCCCATGCAGGATCTCCACTATCGCAGGTGTCTGTTCCGTCAAATTCCAACGGCGTATAGGACTGAAACAATAGCGCGGTTTGCGTGTAGCTGAAGAAGATCGAAGAAGACCCGATGTCTACTGGATTTGCATCGGCAGTTTTCACTTTCAGGGTGAGGCAAAGCTGCGATGCACCGCAGTTTTTGGTGCATACCCCCTGCATCTTCAATGTCTGTGCAACAGCGGATTGAAAGAACCCCGTCAAAAGGAAAACAGATAAAACGCATGTCTTAATTTTCATACCCAGGATTTAATGGTGATGTCTCACTTTGACCTGGAAATTTATCTACTGGACGACAAGCAAAATGCGACATGACTGATTTAATTTATCTGATGATCTATAGCTGAATTGCCGGATGGCCAGTTTGATTTTCGTTGCGTTTCCAGAGATTATAATCGAGGTTGTTGACAATACCATTGCCATCGCCGTCCGTACTATCATAGTCACCGATACCTGAAGATTCAGATCTCCACCTGGAATAATCCTGTGCATCGGCGATACCACTTCCATTGTAGTCTCCGGCAAAGAGCACAAATGTGCCGTTCACTTCCTTGAGCTGACCGGTACCCAGTGCAGCAGACCCATCAATTGTAAAATCGTAGACATTCGTGACGTCCACCAGATCCATAGGCTGACTACTGATCACAGCAATATGGCTTCGATGATAGATGGTGATGTAATAGGCGTTGGGTAATAAATCATTGAAGGCAACTCCAAGTCCTCCATTGAGACCGATCACCTGACCATCGCGACGCAACAAACCTGCCCTGCGGCCAAGGACATTATTCACATCGTTTCCGTCGCGCAATTCGATCAATATCCAATCTACAACATGATCCGGTACATCCGACAAGGCTTCGGTACCATTATAACTGTAGGGGGAGGATTGATAAGGCTGCTGCAATGGCAACATATTATTATCAGACAATATTGTACGCATCTTCCCTGCTTCCGGATCATAGAACCCTTCCAGGAATACTCTGGCACGGACGACACTCTGTGTGATGTATGTATCGAAATAGCACGTCGGATCTACAGTCTCCGCGGGTTTGATGATTCCAGGAATCAGGGCCCACTGGTCAAATTGAGTTCCCATGATTGCTGCGCCACTGCCACCCAACCAATCCTGGATGACTGAACGGAAGACACGTCGGTAATCAAATTGCAATTGCTCATCGGGAACAGTTCCATTGTTCGTCACATCGGAGAGATCGAGGTTGGTTCCATGCACACCAGGCTGTACTCCGCTACCAAAGAGAAACATCGGAGCGAGGTTTCCATGATCAGTGCCAAAGCTTCCATTTTGCTCGACCTTTCTCCCAAATTCTGAGAAGGTCATCGTGAGCAACTTTTGTGCATGTCCCTGTGCAGTCATGTCATCGTGAAATGCCTTCACGGAATCAAAGACGTCGTTGAGGAGGTCGGCATGCCATCCCGTTGAGGTATTTCCACCCACAACCTGATCCGCATGTGTATCAAAACCGCCCGTCCTTACAAGAAAGACTTTTGTTTTGCTTCCGCCGGAAATCAATCGTGCAACTGTGCGGAGTTGATCTGAGAGAAAGGAGGCGGTATATCCGGCACCGGGATCGTTTATTCCTGCATTAAACGTATTGGAGATGCGTTGCGCGTAGACACTCACGGCATTCTCTATTGCCATGATGTAGGCAATCTCTTCACCATATTCAGATTCCGGAAAGAAATTTTGATTCGGAGTTCCTACACCTTGTACCTGGTTAAAGAGCCCACCTGGATCTTGTTGTGATAAGTTCGAAGCCTGAAACTTGCCGAGCGTATCATAAAAGCCCGGAGAGGGTTTTGTATCTCCGAGTTGGATGCCGAGTGGATCTGGGTTTGCTTCCGTTGGATTCCCATTGAGTCCGGGGAACACCGTATGCAGGAAGCGGCCCATCCAGCCACTTCCGATATTGAAATACTCTGCTGTACCATCTCCACCCGTGAGCCACAGGTCGGTCGACTTGAAATGCGAACCATTGGAATCCGGATAGCCCACCCCTTGAATGAGACTGGCAAAACCATTGTCATACATCGTTTTAAACGATGTCATTGCCGGATGTACACCGACCTGGTCCGCGATTGGAAGCGTATTATCAAGCATGATATAAGCCCCTGGACCTGACTGCGGAATGGCGAGATCGGGCCGAAGATTATAATAAAGGCCGTACTGGTCTACAGGGATCACGGCATTGAGCCCGTCATTTCCACCATCGAGAAAGACAATGACCACTGTCCGATCCTCGACACCCTCACATGCAAGTAATGGAAGCATCGCGTGCGTGGCAAATGTGTTGAGGGGGATCCTGTTCAGGAACATCGGCCCCAGCGAAAGTCCCCCGGTATATTTTACAAAATCACGTCGTTTCATGCTTTTTCACTATTGATTCAGATTAAGTGACCTGATAATTTCATTGCGTCCTTTATTACATCAATTGAAATTCTCTGGAATACACGACAGCCTTGAATAAATCATTGAGTTTTATTTTGACGGAAGTGGAATTGCCGGTATTCTGGTATGTGAGCCATTCAAAATACCAGTTGTTCTGAGAGAGATTTCCCAACAGGATCTGATCGAGAAAATAGGTGCGACGTTCCGAAATCAAGGGTTCCGGAAACAGATATGGAGTAAGTTCATCCACGATCGCTGCAGCGACAGAAGGATCCGATACGATGCCATTACTCACAAAATCCACCATGTTGACCTGAATATTCCCGCCGAGCGCGCCATAGCTCAGCACCCGCATGCCGGTCACGAGCATTTCACCGAGACTATACCTGGCAATGATCGTACTGGCGTCGAGCCAATTCCGATGATAGAGGGGCTCCTGATAATAGGCCGGATAGCCTGCCACATTCAGGGGTCTGAAGATTTTCATTCCTGACTTGTCCAGGATATCGTCGATGACAGAGATATGATACCATTCGTAATAGTGTTCATAGGAATTTGCTTGTGGAGGGAGAATGTTGATATTGAAAAAATTGACGGTATGCGCAAGCAACTCAAGGGGGGACTTCAAAAGTGCACCTATGATTTCGTCGGTATTACTGCTGTCGTCGGCATCATAAAAATGCTGGCTTTTCAGGAGTTGTTTGAGGGTCATCTCGAGGTTATAGTCATTGGTTCGCATTGTTTGCGCCAAAGGCTCTATGATATCTGTTTCGATTTCCGTATCAATGCTGCTGCTCACAAAATAGCGGTAGAGTTTACGGCAAATAGTACGTGCTGTGTCATCCTGATCAAAGACCATGTCCACGAAATCATCGAGTTCCCGATACATGTCTTCCTCATCTACTGCCCCTGTGATGACCAGATTGCCAAAGGCATTTGAAAACTGCTTATCGGTAGAATCATGATCGTCATAGGCCGCCCATCCGGTGGTAATACCGGTATCCGGATCAATGCTCCCGGGATCCGCTGGAAGAGGTCTGTCACTGATTTTAAATCCTGAAAGCAATTTCGCTGCGGCAGCCACGTCCATCTCTGTATAGTTCGTATAGTCATCCGGGCCTATCTGCGGACCTTTGCCAATCGTAAAGAGCTCCAGGAACTCCCTGGCATAGTTTTCATTTGGATTCGTATTGGTATTGCTATCCCCATTCAGATAGGAGAGCATGACATTGTCCAAAGTGATCTTCCTGGCGATCGTCTTAAAACTACCCTTGGCATAAAACCTCAATAATGCGAGGTAGTCAAAGAAAGGCCGGCTGGGATAAAACTCTTCTGTCGAGATCACAAAGTTTGCATGGAGGAAGAAGGTGATTTTCGATACGATCGAAGGGTCATAAATTGCCTCATGAATCCACCAGCCACCGATAGCCTGTAGCAGGTCATGCGCATCAGAATAGGATTCTACCCCCGAATTGATCCACGGCAGACCCGTCTCAGGGTCAAGTGGCTCTGAAATGATCAATGGAGCCTGAGTAAACAGGGTATCCACCGCCTGGGACGGCGTCATAGCCGCAAACTGGTCTATGCGTGCTTTATTGACAAAGTAGGTGCTGCGTCGGAGCAGGTGTGCTGCCAGCCTTGTCCCCAGGGTGCCCGTCATAGGTGCCAATGATGCCATATGTCAAGTGCGTTTTTGCCGGATGTCAATAATATATGTCCTAAATCTAAATAGGGTCAATACATGACGTACATGTATGATCTGATCAAAACTATCTAATAAGGGGTATGCGTAAAATGGCGAGAGGCTAAATGTAGCAGCTTTTTGCAATGTGGCAAAAAATCTGCCAGTTTTTTTTTGGCCTTGATTATCATTATTAGAGCGTAACAAAGCCGAACAATGGGGATTGAAGATGGGAGGGCTGGATACCGTTGTCTTCAGGTAACACAAAGTACACTGTATTCAGTCGCCCTCGGTGAAGTCTACATCATCGCACTATTCTTCACTTCCTTTCGAACTTTGTATATTAGAGAAACCTTAGCTTTCAAACATGAATAACAAATGACTGTAGTGTCCATTTAAGATGCATGACCATATATTTCTTTTCTTCATCGTACTCTTTGTATTTAGTTGTAAAACAGAAACTCAATCAAGTCAACTAAGAAAGCTTACCTATGAGGAACTCACAGATTGGTTCATAAAAGATAAATTCGTAAATGACTCTACGATCTTACGAGATACTTTGGGCAATATTTTAGATAAATCGATCCTTCATTCGGCCACACCGGATCAGTATTTTGTTGACCACTACGTCGATGACAAAAACATCCTTCGAGAAGCCGTTCTTAGGAAAGCTACCACAGAAGACAAACTATTCTTTGATCAGGTTCTCATACTAAAGACTGCCAGCATCTCTTCTATAAACTACATTGATGTAAACTGTGATTCGATCACTGTATACTTAAATGAAGCCTATAAAAAGGATCAAAATCCCAAGTTGTCTGGCGTTCCAGACTTACATAGCGATAGAGATAATCTTGACCTTGTTATGAACATTCTTAAAGATTGTGGCATGCCTACAACTAAACAAGATGTAGTTTCGGTTTTCCTTGTAATTCAGCATTCCAACATCGAAATTATGGAGCAACTATTTTCACAATTTCAGGAGGCAGTAATGAATGGATTGTTGGAACCCAAGACATTGGCGCTCATGGAGGATCGAATATTACTTCATCGGACTGGAAAGCAGAAGTACGGAACGCAATATCAAAGGACATCTCTGGGCGTTACGATATTGCCCGTCTCTGACTCGTTAAATGTTGACATCCGCAGAGCAAAGATTGGCCTCGGCACGTTACGAGAGTATTTATATGACTTAAATAATTAAGACTAGACGTGAACTCCCATACTATGGGCAAACTTAGAATTAGCATTACGCCATCGCTCAAACGCTCGAAGGTCCTCTTAAAGACGGACGCTTCGAGGTTTACCCTCCCTCAATCATAAAAAACCCGAAGCTTTTGACTCCGGGCTTCATACGTGAATATGAAAAAATCCAGTGCTTTCCTGAATTCGTAGCATGACCTATTTTATTGAATAGGAGATGCCAAGTCCCAATGATGTCCCGACGGGATACGACTCTGCTACATATTCCTCACCATGGAATTCCAGCGTCTTCTTATTGATTGCATTCAGAATATTCTTTGCAGTGAAACTCAACTGGAAATTCTGAGTGAGTTGTTTTGCAAGTCTGAAATTCATCAGAGGAAATGGCTGCTCATAGACATCGGGTGTGGCAAACAGAGAGATATTGTAGAGCTTTTTGCCAGCGACATTAAAAGACAATGATGACTCCCATCCGGCATCGGGGTTGTTATATCCGAGGGTCGTATTGATGATATAAGGCGCTTGTCCCTGGAAAGGGCGCTCCGTCACGTTGTATTCAGGATCGATGTTTTGTGAATTCTCAATTTCGTCTGCGGGTATCTTGTAGCTCGACTTGATGAGGGCCAGGTTTGCGCTGAAATAGAAATGAGTCAGTTTCGGACTGATGAAATCGAGTTTCTTGCGAAACTCTACTTCTGCTCCAAGTACCATGGCGTTATCCACATTGATAAAGGACAATTCAGGAATCGTTGCACGAGGATTGAAGGCACGGATGATCGGATCTTTGAACTGTTTATAGAATACGCTAACCGCTAATAATTCTCCTGTTCGGGGATAGAGTTCATAGCGGAGGTCATAATTCTGAATTAATGTACGCCGGAGGTTAGGATTACCGACATTGAAGAAGCCGTTCTTTGTGTCAAACTGAACAAAGGGTGCGAGCTCGCGCATGTTTGGGCGTGCAAGGGTCTTTGTTGCGGCGATACGCAGGTTGGAAGCTTCTGAAAGCGCGTACACGAGGTTTACCGAATATAAATAATCCAGGAGGTCGAGTTTTCCTTCTGGCACCGTCGGATCTTCACTGATGACGCGCATATCCGTCTTCTCTACGCGTATACCACCGATAGCTTTGAGCCTTCGGGTAAGATTGAAGACGACCATGGCATAGCCTGCGGCGATTTTGCTTTCACCCGTGTAGAAGTTGCGCGCGTTAATCTGATTGACATAATGATAGCCTGTCACATAGCGTTGAATACTTCCGTCCGGGTTGTAGAGCGTATCGATAATACCAAAGTTGTTCAGATTCCAAAAGGTCCCGAAGTCGCCGTTGAACGCGCTGAAATTGAGGCTTGATGGAACACCGCTGTTATTCAACTGGTAGCGATACTCATCGAATTCACGCTCCATGGTATGATACAAACCACCGAACTTGATAAGGTTCGACTTGCTTTCACTGTTCCCTGTTAGGAACGGAACAGTGATATCTATCTTTCCTTCGTAGCCCTTGTCCTTCAATTCTCTGAAAAAATGATAGGGGAAGGCAAACTCCGC
>DATDQA010000063.1:0-10790 GCA_035292505.1 Saprospiraceae bacterium
AAGAGTCCGTAAACCGGCGGAATCCGTACTCGAAGGCCTGGGGAGTCCGTAAACCGGCGGAATCCGTACTCGAAAGTGAGGGAGTCCGTAAACCGGCGGAATCCGTACTCGAAAATGAAGGAGTCCGTAAACCGGCGGAATCCGTACTCGAAAATGAGGGAGACCGTAAACTGGCGGAATCCGTACTCGAAAAAGAAGGAGTCCGTAAACCGGCGGAATCCGTACTCGAAAAAGAAGGAGTCCGTAAACCGGCGGAATCCGTACTCGAAGGCCTGAGGGAGTCCGTAATCTGGCGGAATCCGTACTCGAAGGCTGGGGAGACCGTAAACTGGCGGAATCCGTATTCGAAGGCCTGGGGAGTCCGTAAACCGGCGGAATCCCTTGCTCAATATACCGCCACCTCAGCTATCACCGGACACGCCCTCGCATCTGTGATCGTCACTCTCACTCGTTCTGTTTTTACAAGATCAATCCTGAAAATTCTTTTATAACCAATCGTCGTTCCATCAACGATGTGCTGCCAGTTTCTGTTTACATAAGCTTCAATATGAAAGGCTTTCACGCGCTGGCCAATTCGGATGTACTCCTGCAGCAGGATGTATTTCACTGTTCTCTCTCCATCCATTTTGATTTCAAATGAACCTGTCGTCACTTCATCATCAAGCGCCCAATAAGTTTCTTTGTCTCCATCAAGCATCTTGTCAGGAGAATAGCACGTGTCCTTTCCTCTCACTTCACTTGCAGTCACCGTTGCACCAGCAGCGAGATTCGTTTTAAACTCCCGATCTAACAATTCACGCAAACCACGCAATGCCGCAACATCATTCTCGTGGATCATTCCGCGCTTGTCTGGAGGGATATTTAATAACAATGTTGAGCCACGACCAACTGAAGTAAGATAAATATCAAAAAGCTCCTCCGAAGTCTTGACTTTTGAATCCTCATGCTCATGATAAAACCATCCTGGCCTGATCGAAACATCTGTCTCCGCAGGGATCCAATGGGTACCATCTTCAGAACCAGAATTCAGGAGTCCTTCAATACTTTCCTTTCCAGCGTAGAGTGTATCCGGCGTGATTATATTCCAGTTTGTCTCACCTGCAATGCCCCGCTCATTCCCAACCCAGCGGACCCCAGGGCCAGCGTCGGAGAAGAAAATCACATCCGGATTTAAATTACGTACGAGGGTCAACGTCGCCGGCCAGTTATAGTATGTCGCACCATTGATCCTCCTCGTTTCATTGGCTCCACCATAATAACCATCACCGCCATTCGCACCATCAAACCACATTTCGAAAATCGGACCATAGTTTGTGAACAGTTCTTTTAACTGGTTTCGATAATATGTCACATACTCCGGAGTACCATATCCGGCATGATTCCTGTCCCAGGGTGAGAGATAGACACCAAATCTCATATCCTGACGTATACAGGCATCGGCGACTTCCTTGACGATATCACCTTTGCCGTTTTTGTAAGGACTGTTCTTTACACAATGTTCCGTATGCGTACTGGGCCATATGCAAAAACCATCGTGATGTTTGCACGTGAGGATCACACCATTGAAGCCAACTTCTTTGAATACATCGATCCACTGACCAACATCAGCCGCGGATGGATTGAATAACTCAGCTGGCTCATCACCATATCCCCATTCCTTATCTGTGAATGTGTTGATCGTGAAATGGACAAAGGCATTCATCTCCATCTCATGCCATGTAAACTGGGCTTTGGAGGGGATGGGCAACAATGGTTCGGGTGCTGGAAAGTCTTCCGTCTGACAAGCGACTAATGCAAACAAGAGCAGAATGTCAGAGTATCTGAATGATCGTGTCATAGATAATGACAAGCGCTATGAACCAGACCGTCTTCATCCAAATCAATCACCCTGTATCCGGGTTTGCTATGCGCGATCTTAAACTCCACCTGTGTTGCATCTATCTGGAAAAATGTAGAGGGTGTAATATAGATCTGCTGATTTGCAAAGGACAATTCCCGCTCAACATGGTAGTGACCACAAAAGATCTGAAATTCCGCCTTTGAACGTATGAGTAATCGTTGCAGACGTGGGATCTCACGAAATGCATAGGTCATGTCCATGTAAGGAACTCCACAATAAGCCGGTGGATGGTGCATAAAAATGAAAACCTGATCGCCGGAGGTGGATAAAAAACCTTCCAGCCATCGATATTGTATATCAGACATTACACCTCGCGCAGAATCAAGGAAGAGTATGGGTTTCCCCTGCCATTCCTGTGCACAATAAATCTCATCTGTCTCAGGATGATAATCACAGGTGAAGTGACGATGCATGACACTCTGCGTATCATGATTACCGGCTATCACAAAGACAGGACAAGAGAATATCCTGATTTGCTCTGCAATCCACTCATAGATCTCATGGCTAGGATCGCCGAAGCAGAGATCTCCGGAAAGCACAACACAGTCAGGGTTGAAGTCGGCACTTGCAAGGAAAACCTGTAAGAATTGATTGCGGACATCAATACCATGGGGGTTCTCCCCTTCACGACTGATGTGCATATCTGTGATCTGAATGATGCGCATACGTTCTTAAAAATTTCCTGAAGCTGTGCGGTACACAACAGCGGTGACTACTTGCCCGACTGAGGCGAGTGTGTTTTTATCGATGATACCGATATCGTCCTGATGTGTATGCCAATGCGCACCAAATCCTTCCGGATGATCAGGGGGTTTGTTGATGATATCAATCATGGTGATGCGGGCAATTTTATTTACCCAATAGTGATCATCAGTAATACCAGGGATGTTTCGGTCGTGGAAGTATTGACCTTTTCCCATAGCACGTGCCAGGTTCCATACTTTGGTGTACAGTGCATGCACTTCCTGTGCGTGTGGATAGAGGCCTTGCACATTTTCACGATTGAAAAACGCATTCTTTGCACCTACCATGTCCAGAAGGATACCAAATCTTGCCTTATATCCTGGCCGATGTGGATTCTTGCTCCAATATTGAGAACCAAGACACCACGAAATGTTTTCCGGATCGTCTTCAGACTTACTTGTGCCTTGGTCTTCTGCATCGAAAAAGACGATATCTACGCCGAGGTTTATTTTATTTTCTTTCAGCAGACGTGCGACTTCCAACAATACCGCAACGCCACTTGCTCCATCATCAGCACCGGCAATCGGTTGTTTTTGTTTTGCGGGATCTGCGTCCTTGTCAGCAATGAACCGTGTATCATAATGCGCACCAAGCAAAATGCGGTTTTTACTCTCAGGATTAAATTGTCCGATAATATTTTCTGAAGGAAAAACTTTTCCATTATAGATATGGGCCTGAAATTTCTGACGGATCACAGTTGCTCCATACTGTTCGAGTTTTGTGACCATCCATTCCCTGCATGCGGCGATACCTGGAGACCCGGGATTCCGCACACCAAATGCAAGTTGCCGCTCAATAAATGAATATGCAGTATCGCGGCTAAAGCCTGGTATAGGAATGGGAGCAGATGTAGTATCGGAGTCAAATGAGTCTGTCTGTGCATGATCCCTTTTGCATCCTGCGACAAGCATCATCAATAATAAGAGTCCAAAACACAGAAGTTGTATATAAAAGAAGCTCTGTTTCTTCATGAAAGTTTAAAAGTATTAACGACGATAAGCTGGACGGACTGATAGTTCATGAAACGTTGGTTCAACTCCATTTGGTGCCTTCCTTGCCATCCTTCACCGTAATATTAGCGGCAATAAGGGCATCACGGATTTTGTCTGCGGTAGCCCAGTCTTTGTTCTCTCTTGCTTTTTGGCGGAGCTCAAGAACAAGCTGCATCACACTTTCAAGCTTCCCATTTTGATTACCATCTCCTGACTCTTTCCGCAAGCCAAATACATCATGGATAAACTTCCCAAATTGCGTTTGCATCTCCGCGACTGTAGCAGTGTCTACAAGATTGATATCAATCTGTCCATTCTTCAGTCCATTAATTTTCGGCGCGACTTCAAAAATGCGTGCGAGAGTTCTTGGGACATTGAAATCATCATCCATCTCTGTTTCCATTGCAGCAGTGCCTGTTTTCAACTCCTTGATCAGCGAATCATTCACAGGTTTCTCAGGTGCCCTCAATGACTGGAGATTTTCAAAGGTCTCCATCAGTCTTTGCAGACCTTTCTCTGCTGCGCTAAGAGCATCATCAGTAAGATCAAGCGTGGATCTGTAATGTGCCTGAAGCATAAAAAACCTCACCACTTCGGGATTGTATGCCTTCGAGATATGTTCGCTCTCTCCGGTGAAAAGTTGATGTGGTGTGAGATAATTTCCCTCACTCTTCGCCATCTTCGATCCGTTCATGAGCAACATATTCGCATGCATCCAGTAACGCGCCGGTGCACATGAGTACGCACCAAAGTTCTGGGCAACTTCATTCTCATGATGTGGGAATTTCAGATCTGCCCCTCCACCGTGAATGTCAAATTGCTTGCCAAGGTATTTGGTGCTCATCACCGAACACTCGAGATGCCATCCTGGAAAACCAATTGACCACGGTGAAGGCCACCGCATCAGATGAGTCGGACCAGCTTTAATCCAGATTGCGAAGTCTGCGGGACTCCTTTTCTCATCCTGATTCTTGAGATCATCGCGTGATGCGTTGATCAATTCCTCTACGACACGTCCACTGAGTTGACCATAGTATTTCTCTTCCTTCACAAATTTCACTGTGTCGAAATAGACTGAACCATTCACCACATATCCGTATCCATTGTCGATGATTTCCTGCACCATCTGAATCTGTTCGACGATATGACCTGTAGCGCTGGGCTCAATATTCGGCGGCAGGTTGTTGAAAATGCGCATCATATCATGGAAGCCATTGGTATATCGCTGCACGATTTCCATCGGCTCCAGTTGTTCCAGGCGTGCTTTCTCAGCGATCTTATCTTCTCCACCGATATCCACATCACCAACGAGGTGACCTACATCTGTAATATTGCGGACATATCTGACCTTGAATCCTTTGTACAACAGATAGCGATAAATAAGATCGAAACTGACGAATGTGCGGCAGTTACCGATATGGACGTCACTATAGACTGTGGGACCGCAGACATACATGCCTACACGTCCGGGATGGATAGGGATGAATTCTTCTTTCTCCCGCGACAGGCTGTTATAGATCACTAAACTCATGCGCCAAAAATAGGTAAGAAAGGCTAAGCCGGAGGCGGAGGAAGCACAAACGCAAACTCAAATGGAGCGTCGGGACTCAAATTTAAAGCCGAACGTGACAGGATGGAGAAGGCAGACCGAATTACCCAATCTCCTGCTTCTCCGGCTTTTACCGATTTTACCAGTTTCACCGGTTTTACCCATTTCTGATAATCTTTGCATCAATAAATAAAAGTGAAGAGATGGCTTTCGCAGAATCCAATATGCTTCCCCTGGGCACTCTGGCCCCTTATTTCGAACTACCAGACACGGTCAGTGGAAAAGTGTTAACTCTTGATCAACTCCAATCCGATCAAGCCACGGTGATCATATTTCTCTGCAATCACTGTCCATATGTGATGCATGTCAATCCGGAGCTCGTTCGGCTGAGCAGAGAATATCTGCTCAAAGGAGTGGCGTTCATTGCGATCAGCTCCAATGATGTATCCAGGTATCCGGAAGATGGACCCGTAAAGATGAAAGAGGTTGCCACAAACCTTGGCTATCCCTTTCCCTATCTCTATGATGAGACACAAGAAGTTGCACGTGCCTATGATGCCGCATGTACCCCTGACATTTATGTCTTTGACGGAGATTTGAAGTTAGCATATCGTGGACGTCTTGATGATTCTCGTCCCAGGAACGATAAACCTCTCACGGGTGGAGATTTGCGCGCCGCGCTGGATGCCGTGCTTATTGGCCGTTCTCCTGATGCAACTCAATATCCGAGTGGCGGGTGTAGTATCAAGTGGAAGAATTGAGAATTACGAATCGAGAATTAAGAATTCTGCTGCTGGATTGTGGCACAACTGACTATGTCTGTGTTCGCTGATGTACTTTTACGCCTATGACCTACACTATCAGGACGACGCACTTTGAGGGTCCCTTTGATCTGCTCTTGTTTTTCATCGAGCGCGACGAACTTGATATCTACGATATTCCGATCGCAAAAATCACGGATGACTTTCTCACGTATATCCGGGAAATGGAATCTTTGAATATTGATCTGGCCGGCGAGTTTATCCTCGTGGCAGCTACGCTCATGCGTATCAAGGCGAAGATGCTTCTGCCGAGGAAAGAATTGGATGAGCAGGGTAATGAAATTGACCCGCGGCAGGAGCTTGTAGAGCGACTGCTCGAATATCGGCGTTATAAAGACGTGATTGATGATCTGCGTGCTTATGAGGAGCGTCGTTCCCAGGCAGTTGGTCGGGGGAATGTTGCAGACGAACTGCAGAAAATTGCCAATGAAGCGCTGGCAGATGCTGAACTGGAATCGTTAACTATGTTCAGGCTGCTTAAAGCTTTCGAGCGTGTGATGGAGCGCTTTGAAGAACACCGGCGTGTCGTGCACACCATTGTCCGCTATCCTTATACCGTATTACAACAGCAAAATATTATCCTTGAGAGGCTTACGAGTCAGTCTAAACTTCCCTTTGAAGGAGTCTTTATGGATTGTGAAAACAGGGTTCATGCGATCGTGACCTTTCTTGCCCTTCTTGAGTTGCTCAATGTACAACGCATACACCTTACTCAGGGCATAGGCAATAACAATTTCTGGATCAATCTGCGAGAAGATTGGGATGGCGAGGAAGAAAAAGAGCAAGAAAAAGGGGAGCGGATGGAGGAAGAGTGAAAAAAGTCTGGGCTGACACCCGAATAGAAACGTTCAGGAACCAGCATACTCAGCCAGAAAATCATTCCAGGCCGAACGTAAACCCAACGCTTTCAGCTAATGCTTGTTTAGATTTACTAAATACCGGTACCACCCAAATTTATAGGTAGTTACCGGTTACTTGTAAGCAAAAAATTTGGCGATTTCTTCGATCTGCCGAATAAGTCGCAAACGTGAGTGAATCGATTTAAACCCGCTTTTTAAGAGACCCAAATAAGTGCCTTTCATGATTGGACTGAGCTGAAAAAAGGCAAGATGTCGCTTTTGTCGACTCTATCGGCGTACGTGCAATTCAGAAAACAGGTGGTGTCACTACACCGAACCAACTTTTGAAAATTCTGTCGGATTTTCCTATTTCTCAGGAATAACAGGAGGGAACTCCTATCTTCGCGCCCGATTTCAAAATACACATCTCAGAATGGCAAATTTTGGTACAGTAAAGCAAATCATTGGCCCTGTGGTAGACGTCAGTTTTGCTGGTGAAGGCGCGAAACTTCCTGAAATTTTACACGCACTTGTCATCACTCGCGAAGACGGTAGCGAACTCGTGCTTGAAGTCCAGCAACACCTCGGTGAGGATAGCGTACGTGCGGTTGCAATGGATTCTACCGATGGCCTGATGCGTGGGGCTAAAGTTCTTGACCTGGGTAAATCGATCTCGATGCCTACCGGAGAGGCAATTAAAGGACGTCTCTTCAATGTTGTGGGAGAAGCCATCGATGGAATCGGACCAGTGCCAAAGGACGAGCACGCATATTCCATCCATCGGAAACCACCTGCCTATGATCAGCTCTCTACAGAGTCAGAAGTTCTTTACACCGGGATCAAAGTGATTGACTTGATTGAGCCTTATTCAAAGGGTGGGAAAATCGGATTGTTTGGTGGTGCTGGTGTCGGCAAGACGGTCATTATCATGGAGCTTATTAACAATATTGCGAAAGGCTATGCTGGTATTTCTGTATTTGCCGGAGTAGGAGAGAGGACACGTGAAGGAAATGACCTGCTCCGTGAGATGATTGAATCAGGCGTCATTAAGTATGGTGAAGAGTTTAAACAGAGTATGGAGAAAGGTGGTTGGGATCTGTCTAAAGTGGACCATGATGCCTTGAAGCAATCACAGGCTACACTTGTATTTGGGCAGATGAATGAACCTCCAGGTGCACGTGCACGCGTGGCTCTTTCCGGATTGACCGTTGCAGAATATTATCGCGATGGTGATCTCAATGACCCTACCGGTGGTCGTGACATCCTGTTTTTTATCGACAATATTTTCCGTTTTACTCAGGCAGGCTCAGAGGTATCAGCTCTTCTTGGCCGGATGCCTTCGGCTGTAGGATATCAACCCACACTCGCCACCGAAATGGGTATCATGCAGGAACGTATCACCTCAACCAAGAGAGGATCAATCACTTCAGTTCAGGCGGTATATGTACCTGCAGACGACCTTACGGACCCTGCACCTGCGACAACATTTGCACACCTTGATGCCACTACAGTATTGAGTCGTAAGATTGCGTCTCTCGGAATCTATCCGGCGGTCGATCCTCTCGACTCTTCCTCGCGGATCATGGATCCACACATCCTTGGCGAGGCACATTATACTACGGCCCAGGATGTGAGAAATATTCTCCAGCGGTATAATGAACTTCAGGATATCATCGCTATCCTTGGCATGGAAGAGTTATCCGACGAAGACAAGCAGGTTGTACATCGTGCACGGAGAATTCAACGCTTCCTTTCACAGCCATTCCATGTAGCCGAGCAATTCACGGGAACTCCAGGGGTATTGGTACCCATCGAAGAGACAATTCGCGGATTCCGCATGATTCTCGATGGTGAAATGGATGAGTATCCAGAGTCAGCATTCCACATGAAGGGGACAATAGACGAGGTGATAGAAGTCGGAAAGAAAATGCTTACAGAGCTGAAGGAGCAGGCAGCCAGATGATCCGAAAAAAAGAATTACAATCCAAGTTTAGTCGATGCGCCTGACAATTATCACACCGGAAAAAGAGCTATTCAACGGGAAAGTAAAGTCTGTAAAGGTACCTGGCACGACAGGGCAGTTTGAGATTCTGAACGGGCATGCACCAATTGTATCTTCACTGCAGAAAGGTGAAGTGCGCATCATCACGGAAAAAGGTGAAAAACAAACATTTCCGATTGAGCAGGGATTTGTGGAAGTCTTGCGTAACGAAGTATCTGTGCTTGTTACGCAGGCTACTTTGTGATTGCCTTTAGCGGCATCGACATTCTAGAGTTTATTATCTACAGCCTTCAGAGATTCCAGGTCTAGTTCTTTAAACAAACGATGCAATGCCTTCCTTGCTTTGATGCGGACCTCATCATTGATATAAGCAGCAATTGCCACCAGCCCAAAGCTCAACACACCGAGGTCATCTGTATATCCAATAATTGGTGACAAGTCAGGAATCGCATCAAAAGGTGAAAGGAAATAGCCTAGCGTTCCGATAATGATTCCTTTTGCAAAGTGGGGTGTCCCATTTCTTCTAAAGGCATAAAACATCAGAAGTACAGAGTACACGGTCTTCTGACCAATGGCCTTGCCATGTTTCAACAGCTTGTGCCATATCGAAGTAAAAAAACGCTCTTTCTCTTCCATAGCTGAACAAACAACTAAGTATACTTCAATGTTTTCGAGATCTGTTTTGCACCAAAGCATTAGTAAAATACATCTTCTGTTGAAACAACGCTCATGAAAGCCCGGGCAGCGCCTAACTTGTCAACCGGTGCAATGTCCGACATTGCATTCCTCCTGCTGATTTTCTTTGTTACAACCACGCAGATTTTAGACGAACGGGGGATACAAGTCATCTTGCCCCCTATCGATGCACAAAACCAGCCTTTGCCGGAAACCGATGTATTTCATATTTATATCAATGCCGCAAACGAAATTCTTGCTGACAATAAACGTGTTGATATCCATGGACTTGGTGGGGTTATCTACGAGCAGATTGTCCTTGCCGACCTGACACATTCCAGACGCACGGTAATCAGTTTGCATTGCGCCCGTGAGAGTTCCTATGCAATGTTTGTCAACGTGCATGATTGTATTCGATCAACTTATAAAAAGATTTGGAACGAAATGGCTTTGACCATGTATCAAAAGTCTTTCAACACGCTATCCGATGTGCAAAGGAATGGTATTATGAAAAAGCAACCACTTGTCGTCTCCGAAGCTGATGAGAATCGATGAACGCTCTCACTTTGTTCGCCCGACATTAATGCAGGTGTACGTCTTCATACTTCAAAAGTTGAACTTCTGCCCCATCCCAAGCAGCGTAAGAATAATGCGTAAGCCAATCCCCGCAATTAAGATACCTGGACTTTCCATTATTGAGCAGATGATCGATTGGAATATGCCTGTGACCAAAGATAAAGTAATCAATATGCTGTGCTTTCAGTTTATGATTGCAATATTGAATCAACCATTCTTTTTCTTCTCCCAGAAAATCCGGGATACTTGTCAGAGTTCGACTTGTGCCTGAAAAATATTTCATGAGCCTGATCCCGGTATTTGGATGAATTCTTGCGAAAAGCCATTGACAGAGCTTACTGCGGAAGATACGTTTGATAAATTTATAGCCATGATCTCCTGGACCAAGTCCATCACCATGGCCGATCATGAATGTCTTGCCGTCAATTGTGCGGAGAACAGGTTCACGATAGACAGGGATACCAAGCTCCTTTTCAAAGTAGCCGAACATCCACATATCATGATTTCCCGTGAAGGCATAGATGGGAATGCCCCGATCACGAAGTTCAGCTAATTTGCCAAGGATGCGCACAAAACCACGCGGAATCACCTCGCCATATTCAAACCAATAGTCAAAAGTGTCACCGAGCAGGTAAATGGCATCCGCATCTTTTGCTGACAGGTCAAGCCAACGGACAATTGCCTGTTCACGC
>DATDQA010000064.1:0-12905 GCA_035292505.1 Saprospiraceae bacterium
CATTTGATCTCGGAGAAGATGTGGTGATATGTCCTGGAGATTCAGTTTTTCTCGTCGCTCCTGCGACTACCGACCTCATCACATGGCAGGATGGAAGTCATGGAGCGAGTTTTGTTGCATCTCAGGAGCAGGTGTATGAGCTGCAGATCTCGAATGATTGCGGTGTAGCAAGTGATGAAGCGGTCGTGTCCTTTGATCAGGATGTACCCATTCTAGATCTTGGGCCAATACTCTCGATTTGTCCTGAGCAGAGTGTGACGCTGGATGTGACACAGAGCTTTGATGCTTCTTATTTATGGAACACGGGCAGCACACTGCCATCGATTGTCATCACACAGCCTGATTTGTATGCGGTGACTGTTTCAACGGAGTGTTATTCGATCTCAGATGATATCCTAATTGAAACCAATGACTGTGTTGACCACGAGATATTTATTCCAAATATTTTCTCACCAAATGGGGATAACGTGAATGATCATTGGGAGGTACATATCACCGATCCGAATGTAATGAGAGTTAAATGCAGGATATTTGACCGTTGGGGAAATCTCCTGTTTGAGACGTATGAGATACCTATAACATGGAACGGCCGATTTGGAGAGAGAGAATTGAATCCAGGAGTATACGTGTACTTGATCATTGTGGAGAAGCAAGCAGGACCATCAGATGTGCTCTCTGGAGATGTTACATTGATCCGATAGACACCTCTTGAATCCCGGCTTCACCGGTTTCACCGGCTTTACCTGCTTCACCCTTCCTTGAATGTCTTCTCACCAAATGGAGATAATGTCAATGATGAATGGGTTGTGCACATCACTAATCCCAATGTGACGGTTGTTAAGTGTAGTGTCTTCGACCGTTGGGGTGATCTTGTTTTTCTAACAGCTGATTCTCCAATAGTCTGGGATGGAAAGTATGGGGAGAAAGAACTGAATCCTGCGGTCTATGTGTATGTCTTGCAATTGGAAATGCAAAATGGTGAGACAAGAGTAGAGTCCGGGAGTGTGACGTTGATGAGGTAGATCCTTTCAAGACCTGCCAGATTATCCCCTACCACAAATCCACGCTAAATCTTGCAGGTCAGCTCGCGCTCATTACATTTTCATTTTTATTGTCATTTTGATTTTCATTTAAGAGGGATGGCAAACCATGCAGAATTAGCTGAGCCTCGTGCGTGGCTATTCTGCAAGGTTTAGTAAGAGCAAGACATTTCTTCCTTCGCCTTCGCCTCAGCCTTCGCCTTTTCCTAACTAATCCCCGCCCCATTCTCCCATCCTTCATCCGGCGAAACAAAGCACAACTTCCCTGCACCATTCTCAGCCATCAGGATCATCCCCTTCGATTCTACTCCGCGAATCTTTCGGGGTGCAAGATTCGCGAGAAGGATGACCGATCGTCCGATGATATCCTTCGGATCATAGTGTTTTGCGATACCTGATATGACAGTGCGCCTTTCAAATCCGAGGTCCAATTCCAGCTTGAGTAGCTTGTCCGCTTTCTCCACGCGTTCAGCGGAAAGGATTGATGCTGTCCGGATATCGAGCTTTGCAAAGTCGTCGTATTGAATTTCGGGCTTGAGCTTAACTGCTGGCGCTGAACTCTTCGTTATATCGGTTGAAACAATCTCTGGTTTCTTCAGTTTCGCGATTTGTTGTTCAATCGCTCCCGGATCAAGGCGCGTGAAAAGATGTTCTCCTGGTTGAATTTGATGTCCTTCCACAATGAGCTTCTCACCCTCTGCAAGTTGCAGCATCATTCCGGCCCACTCGCCTTTGCTTTCCAATGGAGGAAGATTGAGCAATGCCCGAAGCTTTGTTGCGGTGAATGGCAGGAACGGATACATTGCAAGACTTAAGGCAGTCACATATTGCAGTGCGAGATTCATGACCACTTTTACAGTATCAGGGTCTTCCATTTGCTGACTCCAGGGTTCATTGAATTGAAGTAGCTGATTACCGGTAGATGAAATACCCATGAGCTTTGTCAATGCTCCTCTGAAGTCGAAGGCAAGTACATCATGTACGAGTGCATCCATCTGGTCATGGAGATCGAGCATCTCTGAATCATGCCACGACGGCATATCAGTACCGGAAGCACTGTTAAGAGAGAGCTCAGGATCAAAATCAGGAACAACACCCGCATAATAATTATGTGTGAGCACGAAGACACGATGGATAAAGTTGGCAAGGTTGTTTACCAATTCATTATCGTTCGCTTCCTGGAACCCTTTCCATGTAAACTCACTATCGCGCTGCTCCGGCATATTCTTCGTGAGATAATACCGTAGCGCATCTTCACGTCCGGGAAAATCTTCGAGATATTCATGTACCCATACTGCCCAGTTACGTGATGTTGAAATCTTGTCTCCCTCCAGATTCATGAACTGGTTTGCGGGTACATTCATGGGTAAGACATAATCGCCATGCGCTTTGAGAATAGCAGGGAAGATGAGACAATGAAAGACAATATTGTCTTTCCCGATGAAATGAATCAGCGCGGACTCAGCATCCTGCCAATAGGGTTTCCAGTCATTCCCTGTATCTATTGCCCACTGTTTCGTCGCAGAGATATATCCGATTGGCGCATCCATCCAGACATAGAGTTTCTTTCCTTTCGATCCTGGTATTTCAGGGGGAACATCTACTCCCCAATTGAGGTCGCGGGTGATTGCCCTTGGCTGCAGTCCACTGTCAAGCCACGACTTGCACTGACCAAGGACATGCGCTTTCCATTCTGCGGGATCATGTACCTGCGTACCATCGAGAATTCCGGATTCTATCCATTCTCTCAACCATCCTTCATCTTTATTGAGTGGCAAATACCAATGCGTGGTTTCTTTCAATATGGGTTTCGATCCTGTAAGTGTTGATACCGGATTGATGAGATCGGTTGGACTCAATGAACTACCACAATTTTCACACTGATCACCATAGGCCTCTGGATGTCCGCATTTCGGACATATGCCTTTGATATACCGGTCTGCAAGAAACTGATCAACCTTCTCATCATAGTATTGTTCGGTAGACTGTTCTTCAAAAATTCCTTTGTTGTACAAAGTCCTGAAGAAATCCTGCGATGTTTCATGATGTAACGGAGAAGAGGTCCGATGATAGATATTGAAGGAGATTCCAAGCTTCGCAAAGGAATCCTGCAACATTACGTGATACTGATCCACTACTTCCTGAGGAGTGAGGCCCTCCTTCATGGCGCGGATCGTGATTGCCGCCCCATGTTCATCCGAGCCACACACCCATACCACGTCTTTACCAAGTAGTCGCAGGAATCGCACGTAGATGTCTGCTGAGATATATGCTCCTGTGAGGTGACCAATGTGCAAGGGTCCGTTTGCGTAGGGCAATGCGGACGTAACCAGGTAACGTTTGGGATATATCATAGGAGGATCGTTTTAGAAAAGCGTGCGAAGATAACAAGCTGCCGTGAGGGGTATATATTTCTTTGGTTGTGAGTTATACCCAACCTAAATGGATATCTGTTTATAATTAATGTTGATGTTACATCCGGAGGGTTGGGATTCTCGCCTGATTGAATCGTTCGAGCGGGTATCCCCGACCCGACAAACGGAAATACATTTTGTAGAGCTTTCTTTTTCATTTAATGATGTTTTCAGAGAAGTGAGGAATGGCAACACTACGGCTAAAGGCAGTTTCAAAAACAATCACGGTATTCGTGCCTTCGACACCGGTGATCGATTGGATTTTTTCATAAATGATATCCCTGAGATGTCCATTGTTTTCGGCGTAGATCCTGACCATGACATCATAGCGTCCAGCTGTATTGACGCATTCGGTGATCTCGGGAATTTTCTTGAGCTCGTTCACTACTTCACGGATGTCCTGGGCATGTGCCAGGATGAGTTGGCAAAAGGCACTCGTCTGATATCCGAGTACCTCCGGGTTGAGGATAAACACGGGTTCCTGCAGGAGACCGCTGTCTCTGAGTTTTTTTACCCGTTGATGGATCAGTGAATTGGAGACGCCGAGCTGTTCGGCCAGTTGAGAGAAGGCAATACGAGCATTCGCCGAAAGCTGTTCGACAATCTTAAAATCGAGGCTGTCAAATTGATTTTCCAGAACCATCGCCTATAAGCCCGCTTTCAAATTTGCTACAATTATAGTGATAAAAAAGTCAAATTGTTACTGATAGTTAATTAATTGAAAATAATTGCTTCTAAATGAAACAATTAGTGGTCATAAAACGTATTTTTAACAGCGAAATAAGAAGTTATGTTTAGCATAAATGCCATCCTCACTACCTCACTCATCCTTTTCTCGGTGATTGATATTATCGGGTCACTGCCCGTGATTCTAGATATGAAGCAGAAAGGTGTACGTATTCATCCTGTCACCTCGACTATTGCGGCCGGTGTGATGATGATTGCTTTCCTGTTCTTCGGTACAGCGATACTGGGACTCTTTGGGTTGAAGGTGAGCTCTTTTGCTCTGGCCGGATCACTGATCATCTTCTTTATCGGACTGGAAATGGTTCTCGGAATTCGCTTTTTCCGAGACAATGAGGAGAAAGGAGCTACGGGATCCATCGTGCCAGTGGCATTTCCCATCCTGGCAGGTGCCGGAACACTGACAACTGTGATCTCTCTGAGAGCCAGTTTCTCCATTCCAAACATCATCATGGCGATCCTGATCAATCTTGTACTCATCTACATGGTCTTGCGTTCTACGGGATGGATCGAACGTAAAATGCCGGCCCCTGTGAAATCTACGTTGCGTAAGATTTTCGGGATACTGCTTATTGCCATTGCTGTGCAGATGTTTCAGTCGAATTGGTAAAAAGAAGGCGGAGGCTAAGGCGAAGGCTGAGGAAACCTTCTAAGAACAAGAACTCATTGATCCCTTGATCCCTTGATCCCTTGATCCCTTGATCCCTTGATCTCTTGATCCATTTTTCCGTTAAAGCGACGTTAAAACCCCAACCTCGGAAGTTGATTATGCAGTCAATCCGTTTGGACAAAACCGAATAGTCTTATTTTAGCGCGCTATGTTTGTTAAAACCCATTGCATTCTCGTTGTCTGTATTGCTTGTCAAATCGGTCTGTCATTAAATGGAACCGCACAGGATCAGGATAACATGGTGGTACAATTTTCTGGTATCGTCCTGACAGATGAACACGGTCCTTTAGAACCCTTGCCCTATGTCAATGTCTATATCCAGGCTACACGCCGTGGGACATTTACCGGAAGTGACGGATTCTTCTCTCTTGTCGGACGCAAAGGTCAAGTGGTCATCTTTTCCTCAGTTGGTTATAAAGATGTGGAATATCTGATCCCGGACACACTATCCTCAGATCGTTATTCGATTTTCCAGATCATGACGCGCGATACGGTGCTCCTTCCTGAAACATTTATTTATCCATGGCCGAGTCGTGAACACTTTAAGTTAGAGTTTCTTGCAATGGATATCACGAATGAACTTGAAGATCGGGCTGCAGAAAATCTCTCAGAACGTGCACTCGCACAGATGATGTTGTACTTGCCCTCAGATGGTGATGAAAACGTAGATTTTTATTTACGTCAGCAGGCAGAGTCTTACTACTACGCTGGCCAGGTACGTCCCATCCAGGTCCTCAATGCCTTTGCCTGGAAACAATTTATCGATGCGTTGAAACGGGGTGATTTTAAGAGGAAGAAATAGAAGAAGGCTGTTGGCCATTAGCTGTTGGCTATTGGCAAAGAAATACTACTGCCAAAAGCCAAAAACCAGAAGCTAATAGCGGCTTTTAATAGCTTTGCGTCCCATATGAAAGTGACTGAATATTTCCAGAATGCGAAGGGAAAGACTCTGATCTCGTTTGAAATCCTGCCGCCGTTAAAAGGAGGGAGTGTCGAAGATATCTTTCGTGTTCTGGATCCGCTCATGGAATTCAAGCCTCCGTTTATTGACGTGACATATCATCGGGAAGAATATATCTATCAGCGCAAGGATGATGGTTACTATGAGAAGAGTTCAATTCGTAAGCGACCCGGGACTGTCGGTATTTGTGCGTCGATCATGCATCATTATGGTGTGGATGCGGTACCGCATCTCATCTGTGGTGGATTTACAAAGGAGGATACAGAGAATGCACTTATCGACCTCAACTTCCTGAATATTGACAATGTGCTCGTGATTCGTGGTGATGCCATGCAGTTTGAGGACAAGTTCAATCCCACGGCGGGGGGACATCGGTATGCGCTTGATCTTGTGGCACAGGTTGCACAGATGAACCAGGGTCATTACCTGGATCCGCTTATCGAAAATGGGATGCGCACGAATTTCTGCATTGGCGTCGCCGGCTATCCGGAGAAGCATTTTGAGTCGCCAAACATGGCCAGTGATCTGTATTATACGAAGGAGAAAATCAATGCGGGAGGTGGCTATATCGTAACTCAAATGTTTTTCGACAATAAAAAATTCCTTGCCTACACGGATTTCTGTAGAGCGCAAGGCATTGATGTTCCAATCGTGCCGGGTTTAAAACCACTGACGAAAAAGTATCAACTCAAATCGATCCCGCGCAAATTCTTCGTAGACATGCCTGATGATCTGGTACGTGCGGCGGAAGCGGCAAAAGATGATAAGGCCGTGACAGAAGTCGGCATCGAGTGGTGCATCGCGCAATCAAAAGAACTCAAAGCCGCCGGAGTACCATGCCTGCATTACTATACCATGGGAGATTCACTGACTGTGCGCAGGATTGTAAGCGCAGTTGTGTAAATTAGAAATGTCAAATCTATAACGATCGGCCCCCTCCCTTGCAATATAGTTTCGGGAATAGCAGGATCTCATTCAAAGGGAGGGTCTGGCACCGCCATAGCCTTGCTCCTGCGTCGTAGCCGACTTCGGCGCAGACGCATGGCGCCGGACGGGGGTGAGTCCTATCTGACATGCCTGCATTACTATAACCATCAGCTCCCCTCCCTTGCAATAAAGTTTCGGTAATAGCAGGGATCTCATTCAAGGGAGGGGAAGGGGGTGAGTCCAAATAGATTCAGTAAGAAGGACTGCGGGCTCGGTAGGATAAGATATCCGCCTGGTCTTCGTTTGCTTCTAATGCGAAATGATAATCATTGTGCCTTGCGATTTCATTGTTCCTGTCCCGTCATAGATCAGAACAGAATAGATCGCAGGTGGTAGATCCTGGAGATCTAGCATTTCTAATTCGTATCCCTTGATAAAAACTCTTTTGACTTTGACCCCATATGGATTGTAGATTTCTAAAGTCAGTTCTTCATGTTGTACTTCCCTTAAATCCAACGTTACAAATCCCTGAGATGGATTAGGATAAATTTCAATTTTAGTTCTTTCAATTGCTGACAATGTCGATGTCATGTCTTCTACATATTTACAGATACAAGCTGATGTCTCAGTTTCAAGCAATTTTCCTTCCTGATAATCCACAATGTACGCCCACCAATTATTGAGAATACCGTCTTTATTTCTGCAAGTGAAATGCGGTAAGTGATGAAACCACCAGGACATATATCCCAGATGCGAACAACCCCATTCCATGCAGTTGAAGGTCTTCTCGAACTGGAATAGAAAGGGGTAATAAGCCCAATTGCCTGCCTGGCTGCTTACAAAGGATTGATTTTCGTAGTCATAATCACTGATGCCGTTTGGAGGAAAATGAACATTCCCACAATGTGCTTGGCCAGGAACAGCTTCATCATAAGAAGCAAATTTCTCCCAGTCATTTTTTTCAGAAGCGCCATAATCCCACCTGCCGAACGTATGCGCCATTGCACTTTCCACACGATGTCCAAAACTATGCATCGCTTCTGCCACACCACGTTCGTAGTTGAATCCCATGATAGGCAATTGTCCGATACACGGATTTCCGCTCAAGGGTGGTGAATTATACCAGAATGCACCTTCTCCTGTCAACCGGCTTTCATACATCCCGGTAAACGGCATCGAATACACCCAGATCTCATCAATTTGTCCACTGTCACTTTGCGAGCAGAAATTATGCGCAGTGAGTAATCCATTGTAGTCAAACTGGATAGAGCCACCGATTTGCTCTAGTTGATGAAATGTCGTCCATCCCGGTTCAAGGAACATACGGTACATCGAATCGACTGTGATGATCGTGCCCTGAAAGTCGGTATAGAGAATTGCTTCATCATAGATATCCACGATCTGGTAGGAAACAGCTCCCGCACCGGCAGAATTCATGCTATCCCGCAAGGCATTGGTAAGGTTGATCGGATCGTCCCAGCCAAATCGCTGATGAAAACGAAGGCCTTCTTCCGCTTCAATAGGTGGATCGATGATGACCAGAACGACATTGACTGGACGTGTGGCCGAAGTCATGGGTTTGAATTGATTCACGACTGAAACAGGAATATGTTTCTCAAGGCCTTTCCATGTCGCCGTCAACCATGTCGTACCAGTATCGCCCGCATTCACTACCGCTTTTCCATTTTCAGGTGCAATACTGCAGATGTCTGTATTCAGGATATTCCAATTGATATCAGTTTGGAGAGAATAACTCAAACCCTGTGCATCGCGTCCTGTAGCCGAGACTTCAAATTCCGAATCTGGCAATAACCAGACTTCTGAAGGCTCAATGCAGATACTTGTAAGTTCAACTGAAGCAAATGCATTGATCAATTTCCATTCATTGAGATGCACATAATCATCACCCGATGTCCGTCGTACTGTCATACGGATGATTCTTTTGGATTGCAGATCGAAGGTCTTGATCTGTGGTACCGCATCCATCAGTGCAGACATGGAAAATAGCTGTTCATAGGTGCCTGATTGCGAGAGGAGGTCATCTTCTGTGTCCGCAACTTCAAGTGACCACCATCCATCACCGTAGGAATGAAAAACCTCACTGCCAGAAAAGGAGACCGGAAAAGGAAAGGTCAATGTGATCACAAGAGGATTGATATTCGCACTACGCGCCAGAGAGGAAGTATTACCGTCGAAAACATCAGAGATTGAACCAATGTCAAATTCGCTATGATTTACGATACAAGTCCCATTCTGTATAAGAGCATTGATGTTATCAACCGGGAAATCATATTGGTTTTGTGCGGAAAAGAGCAAAGGACAAATAAGTAAGGCGATGCAACAAAGTAATTTCATAAGATCTCTTGTGATAGGTTAGATGAAGATAGCTGAGATCTGCGAAAGACTAAGAAAGAATTTGTCAGCCAGTTAGAAATAAAAAAGAGGGTCAAGTCTGACACCCAACCCTCTTGCAACGTTTGTTTTTACCGAGCTTACTTCACTTTGCCCAATACCCAACCAATCACACCGCCGGCAATGGCGGATTGAACTGTGTTCATGACAACATCCATGATAGCCATATTATTCGTGAACCATGGCATTGAAGTCAGAAACCAGATATCATACCAGAGACAAATCAATAAGACGACCCACGCGGAATTCATCAGTCCGCTTTGGAAAGTTGTCGCATTGAACTTGTAAAGTACAAGACTGATCAACAGGGACTGAACGAGAGTAGCGACGATGATATACGCGTATGCTGGTTCCGTACTCATGCAGGCACCGGCCGCAGCCTGCATCTCTGCCATCGAGCCCTTCATCAGGACTTCATATACCAGATAACCCAGAATAAACAAGGTCACAAATCCGGCCAGAGTGGCCAAGGCAACTTTCTTTCCCATAGTTGTAAAGTTTTGATTGATTAAGAGATGATGTTTCGTTTTATTAGACGCCGCATTAATGATCCCGTCCATCTTTCTGTCTCCTGGATCCCGATACTCTCAGCGGAAAAATGGACGTCAGAAAATTACAATTAAATCGTATACGCGAAAGAAAAATCTATGCCGGGAAACTATACTCTTTAGTATAGATCAGGAACTGCCTTTCCTGCCCGCTCTCCGTCTTACTTCGTACTTTGCCGCCTTGCTTAAAAAGATGCTTTGATTCATTATGAGACGCTCAAGTATTTTGTTTCTGGCGGTAATAGCTACGCAGGTATTTCTGAATGCACAGCTCAAATCACCGGCCGAATTCCTACCTCATCCGTATACAAAAGAGTTCACTCCACATCATCTGCTCGTGGATTATTTTGAACACGTTGCGGCAAATTCTCCGCTTGTCAGGATCCAGGAGATCGGGAGGACAAATGAACACCGGCCTATGATTCTGGCGTTTGTTTCATCCGCAGCCAACCTGGCAAATCTCGAACAGATAAGGCTGAATAACCTCAGACTCGCAGGGCTTGAGCCTGGCACTCCGGACATGCAATCAGCAAAGGCCATCGTCTGGCTAGGATATACCGTCCATGGAAATGAAGCCTCCGGTGCAGAAGCATCGATGCAGGTCCTCTATGATCTTGTCACGGGTCATGCAGATGCCGAAAGCTGGCTTGAGAATACAATCGTCATCATGGAACCGTGTGTGAATCCGGATGGATACAACCGGTACTCAAACTGGAATAACCAGGTGAGCGCAATACCCTTCGATGCCTCTACGATTGCACGTGAGCATGATGAACCCTGGCCTGGCGGACGCGTGAATCACTACCTCTTTGACCTTAACCGTGATTGGGCATGGCAAACCCAAATTGAATCGCAAAACCGGATCCGTGCATACCGCAAATGGATGCCCCATGTCGTGGCTGACCTGCATGAGATGGGATATACGAGTCCGTATTACTTCGCACCTGCAGCACAACCATATCATGATTTCATCACAGAATGGCAAAGTCAATTTCAAGTCACAATCGGGAAAAATCACGCAAAGTATTTTGATCGTGAAGGATGGGCCTATTTCACCAAAGAATATTTCGATCTTTTCTATCCATCCTATGGTGACACGTATCCGGTGTACAATGGTGCCATCGGGATGACCTATGAACAGGGAGGTCACGGTTTTGCTGGTCGTGCTATTTCTCTTCCAAATGGCGATACCTTGAAACTTGCAGATCGGATCGCTCATCATGCCATGACCTCACTCTCTACAATAGAAATTACATCTCTTCACTCAAATAGTGTGATTAGAGAGTTTGCAGATTACTTCACGCGCGCACAGGAGAATCCCCCCGGCCAATACAAAACTTACCTCATCAAGGGTATGAATAGCAAAGGCAAACTACGTGGACTTTGTCGGTTGCTTGACCTGCAGGGTATCTCGTATGGGACAACATCCCCAAGTAGTCGCGCAAGAACAGCCTACAATTATAGCACAGGTCAGGATCAGCAAGTGTCGGTCGAAGTTGGTGATCTTGTAATTAGTGCGTATCAACCGCGGGCCATTCTCACACAAGTCCTCTTCGATCCTGACAGCAGACTCGTGGATTCGATTACATATGATATTACCTGTTGGTCCTTGCCCTATGCATATGGACTGGATGCCTATGCACTCAAAGAAAAAACTGAAGTGAGTCCTGGGTACGATCTCACACATCAACCATGGACTTATCCATCGAATGCATATGCATATGCCGTCCGTTGGACCTCTCTCACAGAAGGAAAACTTCTGGCTGCCGCATTGAAGGAAGGATTGCGTCCACGCTATGCTGAAAGCGCGTTCACCGTAGATGGAAAACAATTCGGGTCAGGCACTGTCCTGTTTATGCGTACAGATCACCGGAAAGTCGATGGATTTCCACAGAAGCTGATTGAGCTCAGCGATGAACATAATGTCTTTCTCGAATCTATCGCAACAGGATTTGTTGAGAACGGTAAAGATCTGGGCTCCTCCTCGTACAGACTCATCGATCTGCCGCGTGTGCTCACCTTTTCCGGCGAACGCGTATCCACGAATGATATTGGACAGGTCTGGTATCTTTTTGAACAGGAGTTGAAGTATCCATTAACTGTTGTCGACATAAACAGTCTCGGTTCGGTGAACTGGCGCGATTATAATATCCTCATTATGCCCGAAGGATACTATTCTGTTCCGGAGGGAACGATGAAGTCTATTCAGTCCTGGGTCAGCGAGGGTGGCAAGATCATTGCGATCGGGTCGGCGCTTTCACATTTCCAGGATAAGGAGGGCTTTGCCCTGAAACGTTTTGCAGAACCAGCGAAACAGGAAGAAGCGAAAAAGGCGGAAGAAAAGGACCGGTTACAACTTCGCCTTGAAGCATATGAAAGTGGAGAACGCCGGGATATTTCCACGCAGATCCCCGGTGCTGTCTTTAAAGCTAAGGTGGATCAAACACATCCTTTGGGATTTGGACTCGGCGATCATTATTTTACATTGAAGAGGGATGCGGTAAGCTATGAACATCTCGTCGGCGCTTCGAATGTAGTATACCTGGAAGGGGATCTGACATATTATGGATTTGCCGGAGTAAAAGCATTGGAAAGACAAAAGAATTCTATTGTGTTTGCAGTTGAGCAAAAGGGAAGTGGTACAATCGTTTACCTCGTGGACAATCCGCTCTTCAGATCATTCTGGGAAAATGGCAAGTTTGTGTTTTGCAATGCACTGTTCTTTGCGGGAAACTAGAAAGAAAGGCGAAGGCTGAGGCGAAGGAAATCCGAAGACCGAAGGTGCATGAAGATTAAGCCTTTTATTAGCCGTATGATTTTTCACACAACGAACACTACGCCTGTCTGTCGATAGGCAGGATCACAACGAAAGGCAAAGTATAGTACTGGCTTAAGGTTTTCATTTTCATTTTTATTTTAATTTTTATTTTAATTGAATTCTTCTGCAAACTCCTGGATTCCAGTAAATCACAACTCTGACTTTCCACTCCAGAACATACCCTTTGGTATTTACCAGAAAGGGAATGGACAGCCATGTGTCTGCTCAATCATCGGGGATCAGATCATTGATCTCTCTGTTCTGCACGTGCAGGAATTATTAACTGTACCTGGATTGACGCATAAGGAACTGCTCAACAGATATCTCAATGACTTCATATCACTGGGAAAGACAGTGACGCGACAAGTGCG
>DATDQA010000065.1:0-2203 GCA_035292505.1 Saprospiraceae bacterium
ATCTCTCCAAAGTCTGAAGGTGCCTAAGCTTTCCGCTCTTTGATCAGGATGGGTTGCCTGGGCAATCGCAGCAAGAAATGTGGGATATACCATGGCTGTGCCAATACCGAGAATGGCGGAAATGACAGCGAGTATCATAAAGCTGGTGTCCAATGGAATCAGTAGGATTGCAATGCCCTGCAGTAACATTCCCCAGAAGAGCAACCACTTTTTTGAATAGATATCAGACAATTTTCCTGTGATGAGTTGACCAACACCCCAAACAGTCGGATAGATCGCTGCAATGACACCGATACGATGTGTGTCATAATTCAATTGCATCAAGAACATCGGTAATAATCCCCAAATCATGCCATCATTCAGATTATTCACTAATCCTGCTTGTGTGATTGAGCTGAGTGTTTTATCTTTTATTGTAGTGGACCAAAAGACACTCGCGTGTTTGGTGGTAATTGAACGGGCGGCCTCATGCTTTACAAATGCACTTGTATCTTTTATAAAAAGTAACGTGAGGAGAAATCCTGTCACAGCGATGAAAATACCCAGGTAAAACGGGTAGGGCGTCACTCCATAGTTCGCCGCGATGAGACCCGTAAAGAACGCGACAAGGCCAACTGCTAAATATCCGGAGAATTCATTGAGCCCCATTGCAAGGCCTCTGTCCTTCTCACCAACCAGATCAATTTTCATCACGACAGTACTACTCCACATCAGTCCCTGGCTGACACCCAGCAAGACATTTGCGAAAATGACCCACGACCAGGCCTGGGCAGATATCAGGATGAATGGAACAAGAATGGCCAGTACCCACCCAAACAGTAAAAGCCGTTTTCTGCCAAATCTGTTGGCAAGTCTTCCGGTAAAGTAATTTGTGAGCGCCTTCGTGATTCCAAAGGCAATGATAAATGAGAGAATTGCGGATTTGGAAGCTATCCCGAATTCCAGTTCTGCGAACTTTGGAATAATAGATCTCTCCAGTCCCACCATCCCGCCCACGAAAGCATTCACGATCACCAGGAGTGTGAATTGCTTCCAGTTTTCTTTTAATCCCAGCCTTATCGCTCTCCCCATTTTCGCAGACACAATTAAATTAGGATGAAGGACACTGTCAATAACTCTACAAAGGTAACCCGTTGAATAAATTATTTTTTCGGAAGGTACAGCTTCACTCCTCCACGTCCGAAATGCACTTCATCAACATGTCCCATTTGCGATTTGTCTGTTGTGATAAGGTGCGCATGTACGTAAGAATCATGGTGTGTGAAGATGGCCTGATGTTGCGTGGAGAAAAATCCGGCGATGATGACTTCCTGGTTTTTGAGCTGATAAGACATACTTCCCTGGTGTGCATCAACAGGTGCATGCACGGACGTACCTTCGGGGAGATTGACAATGTGCAGTGTAGCAGTTTGAATGAATCCTGTCAGTTTGAAAGCGAAGGGTCGGGGAGCACGTTGTGTGATGTGATCGAGATATGTCTCCAATTGAGTCAAAGTTTGAATCCTGTGTGGCAGCGATCTGACTTTCCATCGCGCGACATTTGCATAGACAAAGAATGGTGCCTTGACATTGTACGTCTCTTCGACAATCATCTCAGAGCCTGTCTGTACGGCGGATTTGTATGATTTCCCATCGAGGACGAGAAGTTCACCTGCCAGGTACTCCAGTGGGCCGAGACCATATAAGTGATCTTTATTTGTAATAGTATCAAGGTCTATTGTACCTGAGAGCTGTCCATCCCACATGACATGGTACATTGCCCCGGCGACATGCACTGGACAACAATTATTTTTTTGTGCAATTAAAATGGAATGAATAAAAATGCCGACCGTAAGGATGAAAAAAATACGTGAGATCATGGCCGGATTTGCGCAGTCGCTGACAGAGTTTTGATTTGTGATACGGCAATTATTCTGTTCTGCTAAGTATCGCTTTTCCCGGAAATACACCTTCTAAAACTCTTCTATCCTTTACAACAAACACTCCGCCAACCATCACATATACCACTCCCTCTGATGGTACATTGCCTCCATTTGCATAATTGGCTTTGTCAATGATCCGATCAGGATCAAACATAGTAATATCCGCATCAGCACCAACACGAATCCTTCCTTTATTTATCAATTGTGGTGATATCGACTCCAGTCGCTGTGCCGGAAGCAGAGTCATCTTTTTCAATGCATCCATGAGGGAAAGGACCTTC
>DATDQA010000066.1:0-5072 GCA_035292505.1 Saprospiraceae bacterium
TACACAAGCCAATAACCACCACAAATGGCCTTAGGGAGACAACGCGCGTCTTGGTGATCGAGGATAATGCCGATGTTGTCGCATATATCTCTTCTATCCTAAAGGGTGAATATGTGCTTACAATAGAGCATGATGGGGATAAAGGCGTTGAAACAGCAATCAATGAGGTACCGGATTTGATTATTACAGACCTGATGATGCCAGGCAAAGATGGTTATGAAGTTTGCAGATTGCTGAAATATGACGACCGCACAAGTCACGTGCCAATCATCATGCTGACTGCCAAAGCGGATCGGGAATCTAAAATCTTAGGTCTTCAAAGTGGGGCTGATATCTATCTCTCAAAGCCGTTTGATCAGGAGGAGCTATTGGTTCAGGTAAAGCAACTCATTGATCTCAGAAAAAAATTGCAGGCACATTACCATGCTTCCGGAGATCTCAATGGCGAAGAGCAGCCAGTGAATAAGAAAGAAGATCTCTTTATCTCCAAAGTTCGTGAAGCCATACACGCTCGCATGGACGACTCATCATTTGGCATTCTCCAACTTTGTCGGATCATTGGAATGAGTCGTACACAACTCCACAATAAACTCAAGGCCCTGACTGGAAAATCAGCCTCTCATTTTATCAGATCGGTACGTCTGGAAGTTGCCCAAAAACTTCTGAGAGAAGATGACCTGACTATAGCGGAGATCGCTTACTCCATAGGCTTCACAGATCCGGGGTACTTTTCGCGCGTGTATCGGGAAGAATTTGGGGAGGCGCCAAGTGAATACCGAGAATAATCCTAACCCGCCTAACACCAAATCTCTCCACTCCAGGACAGAACTGATAAGTCTTCCTGACTTTAAAATCTCAGACTGCGTTTGCACAAGTAAGAATTGGCTCTTCTTGATGCGGATCATGAATTGGCTCTTCTTGATCCAGATCAAGGATTGACTCTTCTTGATCCAGAGCAAGGCCGCCTGCATCGCCTTCGCGTAGCCGCTTCGGCAGAGCGAGGCCGGACGGCCAAGGATTGACTCTTCTTGAGACAGTCATTCTGACAATCATGTTCATTCTGACAATGAACATGTATTTCATTGTGTTTCAATCACTTGAAGCTGTAGGGATTCCATCTGTTATGACAAAAAATTCAAGTCATCCATAGATGGCTTAGAACAATGCTCCCTGTTTTCAAGAGGAATCTCCGTGCTTGTGAACATCCGACATGTACACATTTGTAGTGTTCAATCATTGCTCTCTAAAACGATCAACAATGAATAATGCACATAATGCACAGGCACCTAATCTTATTCACCATCAAAATCATGCGCGATGATAACTGCACTCCTTTTCATGCTCCTTATAAAGTATCTGGCATCCCATACGATCCTTCGCAGGATGAGGAGAACAAGCTTGAAGCACTTAGCCAGAATTAGTGTTCTTATGATCCTTATGGTTGTGCTTGCAACTTTTCTCCTGGCGCAAGGCAGTACCCTGGAGTATACAATAAAGCAACGTGGTATTCCTATCGGTAACCTTCAGTTTACTCAATCTGTATCTGCTGAAATGACGGTCCTTCGACTTGAATCACATGCCGAACCCAGGGTCGTCTTCGCTCTTACGATCAACGCCAAAGAGGAATCGATTTATAACAATGACATCATGACCTTTTCTTCAATCTGTCGTCTCTTCAATAACAAAGGGAAGCTCAATAAAAAAACCAGACTGAAGGGTGATGGCTATGAAATTCAAAAAGGAGATCATATAGAAATCCTTCAGTTGAAACCGATCCGGTTCAACATGCTGTGCATGTATGCACGAGAACCAAAAGGCATCTCCAAAGTGTATTCCGACATTTTACAGCACTTCCTTGACATTAAGCAGATCGCCAACCATCACTATCAGATCCACTTCCCGGATGGAACCTATAATGAATATTTCTATGAAAATGGCATTTGTACCAGAATAGCAGTGTACCATACGCTGTACACCGGATCAATCGAGCTCAAGCCTTACCAATAGTCAAAACTCTTGTCTCTTAAAACAACAAAACACCTGATCATGAAAGTTTTTATCACCGGAGCGACTGGATACATTGGCCACAAATTGGCCATCTACGCAGCATCGCAAGGCTACTTCGTGCATGCGCTCGTACGGAATCTCCATTCGAAACATATCCCGGTGCACGCATTAATCGTACCATTCGAAGGAGATCTTACAGATATGACATCGATACGGACAGCAATGCAGGGATGTGATATGGTGATCCATGCGGCCGCAAATGCGAACCTGTATGAAAAGGACAGCTCGGTCATCTATCGGGTAAATGTTGAAGGCACAAAAAACGTACTTGATGCAGCTCTTTCATTGCAGGTCAGAAAGTTTGTGTTTACCAGCTCGTGTGCTGTATTTGGTACTTCATATAGAACACCAATGTGTGAACATGACCCGCGCCTGATTGCCTTTGAGGATGACTATGAGATATCCAAGCAATGCGCAGAAGATCTCGTACGGAGTTATTGCATGAAAGGTCTTCACGCCGTGATCGTTGCGCTTTCCAAAGTGTACGGTCCAGGCCTTCCTGTCCATGGAAATTTTATTGAACGTGTCTTTGAAAGAATCCTGAGGACTGGAATTGCCTTTACCCCTTTCAATAGTAGAGTACAAGCCAACTATACATTTGTGGATGATGTGATTAAAGGTCATTTCCTGGCTGCGGAATATGGAGCATGCGGAGAATCATATATCCTTGGCGGGGAAAATGTTTCCTACCATACCTTTTTTCACACCGTGCGCGCTGTTGCAGGCAAGCACATCACACTGATCCCAATTCCACAAACTATCCTCCTGGTCTGGAGCTTTTGTCATAGGATCGTTTATCGCTTGTTGGGAGTTCATACCAATATTTCACCACTGCTTATCAAGCGATTTCTTCAAAACCGTACTTTCTCTTCTGAAAAAGCGATACGGCAGCTTGGCTATCGTATCACGCCATTCAGAGAAGGACTGCGCAGAACATTTCATCACTTGCAAATCAAAAACTATGCGTAACACACCTTTTGTATTGATCACCGGAGCGAGTCATGGCCTTGGTAAATCATTAGCCCTCGAATGTGCCGCTCGCAACAAGAATCTGGTACTGGTGGCTCTTCCTGCGTCAGGACTTACCGAACTCACAAAGTTTATCCGGTCCAATTTTGATGTGAATGTTGTGGATTTCGAGATGGACTTATCGATCAAAGACAATTGTGTCTCTCTTTTTACAGAACTTAGGAGGCGCGGTCTTCCGCTCAACATCCTGATAAACAATGCGGGTATCGGCGGTACCCACCTTTTCGACGAAAAGGACAGTGAATTTTATTACCGCCAGATTGAGCTCAACGTCGCAGCTCCTACCCTGCTCTGCAGGCTATTCCTGGATACGCTTTGTGAGAACTCCCCTTCGTATATCCTGAATGTGAGCAGTCTCGCCGGTTTTCTCCCATTACCAAGAAAGCAGGTATACGGCGGTACAAAGAGTTATCTCATCTCATTTTCGAAAAGCCTCAGACAGGAACTGATTCAAAGGAATATTCATGTCAGTGTGCTATGCCCCGGAGGAATGAACACGACAATACCCATCACGCTTCAGAATAAAAACGGAACCTGGATAGGTCGCATGACAATCATGAATCCTGACGTTGTGGCTAGAATAGCTATTGACAACATGCTCCGGAAGAAAGAAGTGATTATACCTGGTTTTCTGAATAAATGTTTACTGTTTCTTGATCACTTCCTCCCTGCCATTGTGAAGGATAAACTCACCTCCAGGATATCGGATAAGATCAAACTCGATGAGATAGCACGTATGATCCAAGGAATCCGGCCGGTCAATTGATCAAATTCTGCGATTGCACTCCGCTTCTCCTTAATCCAGTGACTCGATTTCTGAACACCACTCCGCGTTGTGAAAAGGTAGCGACGTTATTTTTGAAACATGCCCGCTGATAGATTTCAGAAGAGGGCTGATGAATTATGATAAAAGACTGAAGTAACTATTTACAATTGAGATAAATAAAATTCAAATAACAATTAAAACATAGCAGCCATGACCGCCCAATTGGTGATGATCGCACTTCCATTCATTTTTTGCTGTATGCTTGTTGAGCATTACTTCGCAAAGCGTCAAGCTAAATACTCGCTTAGAAGTTTTGCTGCAAACCTTCAACATGCCATTGCAAAACAATCACTGGATATTTTTATTCGGGCTTTGTTTATTGGTTGCTACATTCTTCTTTACAACCATTTCCGCATTACGAACATTCCATTTCACTGGATAAGTTGGGTCGTGGTATTTCTCTGTCATGACTTTTTAGAATACTGGGTCCATCGTGCAATGCATCATTTCCACGTCTTGTGGGGGATGCATCTTATACATCATTCTGCCGAAGAAATGAACCTTTCGGTTTCCCTCAGGCACCCCTGGTTTAGTACGTTATTCAATACTATTCCCTTGTATCTCTTCGCCATCGCTGGTGTGAGTCCTTTGATGCTCGTGACAATTTCCACAGTGTCCTTCGTTGCGAGTTTCTGGACTCATACTGAAGCTATTCCAAAGCTGGGTTGGCTCGAAAGAATTCTCATTACACCATCCTTGCATCGCGTACACCATGGATGCAATAACGCCTATTTGGACAAAAATTTCGGGCAGATCCTCTCTATCTGGGACCAGATCTTCGGTACCTATATCGACGAGACCGAGAAGCCCGTCTACGGTCTTACTCTACCTGTTCATACGGACAATCCCTTGTGGGAAAATCTTTACTACTACGCTTTCCTCATAAAAGTGGTCAGACGCACAAAAGGCATTGGTCAGAAGATGCGACTCTTTCTACAAAGCATAACTAAGCTCAATGAGAGGTTCAGCAAACAGGAGTTGATGAGCCTCATGCAGCCCGAGAACAAAAAAGGCGAAATCCATCCGCAAACAAAATGGCGTGGATGGAGGATTCTTTTGGTCGGTATTCTTATGGCCAGCCTTGGCTTGGTACTCACGATGATGGCAATGGAAGACAACTGGACCACAGTGCAAAAGATCATGGGCGTTC
>DATDQA010000067.1:0-4998 GCA_035292505.1 Saprospiraceae bacterium
CGAAGGTGCGATTACAGTGAGCTGGAATAAGGTGAGTCCGGTAAGCACATCGGATGTATTGTTTACTCTAACATTTACAGCTACGGAAAGCGGAGATCTGAGCCAGATGCTGGGCATCAATAACAACACGAAGCTGACAGAAGCGGAAGCATACAACGGTACAGAAGAGATTCTGGACGTGACGCTGAGCTTCCGGAATGGTGTTGCAGCGGGCAAAGACTATGCGCTGTTCCAGAACGAACCAAACCCATTCGAAGGCAGCACAGTGATCGGATTCACACTGCCGGAAGCAATGGATGCAACGGTGACAGTATATGATGTGACGGGTAAGGTGGTACGCGTAATCGAAGGATCCTATGCACAGGGTTACAATGAAATCAGGGTAAACCGTAAGGACCTTGCAGTAACCGGTGTGATGTACTACAGACTCGATGCAAATGACTTCACAGCAACGAAAAAGATGGTGGTGATCGACTGATGTCCATCCCCTTTTTTATGAGAATGCCAAAAGGCCATTCCAGTATTGGGATGGCCTTTTGGTTATATAGAGAAAAGGAAATTGACTCGATTCCAGTCAAATGTTGATCACAAAGTGCATATACTGTTGACTATGTTGTATGATAAGTATTATAATTTGTTTATATATATTAAGTATAAGGGAAATTCCCTTGTTTTCAGACTTTGAAATGGGAATTAGGAGTATTCTTCATTTTATGAGAAAAAGGAAGTGGTACGGTTTGCTTTGCTTAAGCGTACTATCATATGATATATCAATAATTTAAATATGATATAAATAACTAATGTGAATGGAATGATTACTCAGCAATTGGATATATTATGAAAAAAGTGATTAAGTATTTTTAATTTGAACTTTGATTATCTTAGATTTGAGCCGTTGAATGGTAATAAAACATTATTAAATTATTTAATATAACTACCATCCCTGAGAATATCCTGAAAATCAACTACGAAGCACTGTGAAGGCTTCCCCAACATATTTGTGACTTCACAGTATTCCTGATAAGAATGGGTTCTTTGTGGATGGCTTGTGAAACAAAAACAACAAGTTATCTAATCCTATTTGTAACAAAAATCAATGTACATGAAAAAGACGGTTACTTTCCTTGCAAAAGGAAATGCGCGAGGTATGTTATTTGCGGGCGCATTATTCCTATTTGGTTTCTCACATACTTCGGCACAACAGAGCGCACAGGGGACTCTCAATCCCTACACGCATATTGGTGCGAAGCTGGATGTGACCGCATATCCACTCGGGACATTTGAGCGTGATCATGCGATGGATGTGCTCCAGCAGATCCTCAATGGTTTGAAGCCTCTGTTATCCAATGGAGGTGGCACCTTGACTCAGCGGCTGAGGTACAATTTCTGCAACAAAGTTCTGGCGGATATCAGCGACAACTACATTGCTACAGAGATCTCATTGCTCACGAGTTTGAGTGCATTGACTGCTGAGAATAGTTCTACAGAGATTCAGCAGGCACAGCTCAGAAGTCTTTACAGCGAGATTGTAAATCAACTTCAATAACGAAGTGAGCATTTAATTCTTTAATTATTATTATTTCTTATTACCAAGAACACTAACTGCAAATTTTAATTCTCATGAATAGAAAGAAACTTACACACAATGCCCTAGTGGCACTCGCTGTATTGTTTTGGTGTTACAACTTGAACGCACAAATGTTCAACGGCAGTACCGTCAATACAGCTGGTAATTCCCTCATACCTTCTACAGGTACTGGGGGATGCACTGTAGCACCGCAGAATACTGGTGGTACTACATTCAATAACGCCGTGGCTGGTTTAGCTGGAAATGCATTTGTTGATAAGGTCCAGGTCAACTTTACGCATACATTCGATTCAGACGTTGATTTTTTCCTTCAGTCACCCAGCGGACAGGTTATTGAGTTATCAACAGATAACGGTGGAGGAGGTGATAACTTCACCAATACCGTCTTTGACGATGGTGCCCCGAATATCACAACCGGTGCTCCTCCCTATACCGGCACTTTTGCCCCTGAAGGGACATTGACAACTGAAAACTGTGGCACCACTCTAACGCCTACAGTAACAACCCTTGCTGGATTTACTTCAGGACAAAATGGTACATGGCAACTTCGTTTTTGGGACGATATAGGTGCTGATATAGGCACTATGATGGCCTGGTCGATCACCTTTGCCATACCGCCTCCGCCAGAACCACAAGATCCTTGTGTACTTGTATGTCCGGCAGATATGACGGTCAATCTCGATCCCGGTGCATGTAGTGCGATTATAGGCTATAATGCTCCAACATTTACCGGAGATTGTCCATTGGAGATACAAACTCCTACTGTACTGACCCAAAATACAAACACCACACTTATACAAGATGCCCTTCAGTGCGGAGTCAACCCGACGAGTCACTGGCGTGCATACGACCTTGCAGCGATGGGAGCCGTAGGAGACTTCCAGATGAATTCACTGGGGATGTTGTCCTGGTCTGCAGGAACGGTTCAGATATTTGTGTACACATACACAGGGCCTTTGCCAGCAAACACGCTGGATGTTGCCCAAATGACGCTTGTAGGAAATTCACTTCCCCAGGGTGTGGGAGGTTTTTCAAATACAACACATAATCTGGTAGTCCCTGCGGTGATTCCGGAAGGGACCAAGTTTGTAGTTGAGCAACGTCAACTTGCCGGAGGCCCTTGGTGTATAGCAGCTAACTATGCGGGAAACACACAGCCAGCCTATATGAATTGTATAGGTAGCATCTTTGGATTTCCAGCTATTCCGACGAGTTATGCAGTGTTGGGATATGGCTATATACACCCGGTACAGCGGTTGAATGGAGTATTGATTCAGCAGGGAGGAGTACTGGTACAGACGTCCGGACTACCGTCAGGGTCGGCATTCCCAATTGGAACAACGACAAATTGCTTCATTCTTCAGAATTCGCAGACTGGAGAGCAGGTTGCTGATTGCTGCTTTGAAATTACAGTGGCTGAATATCCTAACCCCCTGACAGCTCTTGCTTGTAATGATCTTGTTCAGATATCGCTCGATCAAAACTGCGTGGCTATCTTGAACGCAGATATCATTCTCGAAGGAGGCCCCTATGGTTGTTATGATGACTATATTGTACAAATCCAATGGAACGGACAATGGGTTCCGGCAATACTTGGTCCACAACATGAGGGACAATTGATCAATGTAAGGGTGATTGATCCGGCGACAGGCAATTTATGTTGGGGACAAATTCTGGTAGAAGATAAACTGCCTCCGATTCTAGAGTGCCTTGACTTCACATTGACATGCGGACAGGATCTGACTCCGGTATTCACACCTCCAATCATGGGTGTATACACATGTTCGGCCTTCCCGGGTCTTCCGATTGGACCGAATGCAGGCGTGATCACAACATCGACATGTACGGTGAGCTTGCCCCAGGGAGTGGAGATCTTAGATGTGAACGTGTGCGTGAAGATTACACATACCTGGATTGGCGATTGCAATACAGAGATCATAAGCCCTACGGGTGCCTCGACGTTATTGTGGGGCTTTGGCCAGTGCGGACCGACAGACAACATGCATCAGGAGTTTGATGATTCTGGTCCGTTAGTCGTGTTGTGTGCAGATATCAATGATGGATGTGATTTCATCCTTCAACCAGTGGCATGGCAATTAGGTACACCGACATTAGCACAATACAATGAAACAAACCCGAATGGTACATGGACATTGATGATTACAGATAACGCAGGAGGTGACGGTGGCACATTGGATGAATGGCACCTGGAGATCGAGTATGCCCAGAATGCACCATTTGCACCGACAGTCTCAGACAATTGTGACGAAAATGTGACCCTGACATGGGAAGATGAAGAGTTTGGTGATCTGTGTGATACGACTGTGATTGAGCGTACATGGACGGCGACAGATGATGCAGGGAATACATCACAGTGTGTGCAATTGCTGACAATTGAACCCATGTCATTGGCAGCTCTTGAGTGTCCTGAGAACTTTATAGGAGAGTGTGGAGATAATACTCATCCGTTTTACACGGGCTGGCCGACGATCGACGGAGTGCCGCTTGTAGAAGGAGGTGTCTGCAACATCTTTGTAGGATATTGGGATAAGGAGCTTTTAGATTGTGGAAATGGTACGAAACTGATCCGTACATGGACTGTCGTAGATTGGTGTTCCCAGGAAGTTGAAGAGTGTGTCCAGATCATCAAGTTGACAGATTCGGAAGGCCCATGGCTGGAGTGTCCTGATGATGTGACCGTGGGAAGTGACCCATGGTTCTGCAATGCGGATGTGAATCTTGAACTCCCGGATGCAGAAGATCATTGCGGCACATCATTTACCCTGACACCATCAGTAAGTGCAGGAGTACTTGTGTACTTCGGTGGTAACTTCTGGAGAGTAGACAATCTGCCGGTAGGCACACATACAGTGATATGGACAGCTACAGATGCGTGTGGTAATGTAAGTACATGCAGCTATGATATCACAGTGATAGACGATGTACCGCCGGTGCCAATTTGTGATGAGCATACAATAGTCTCATTGACATTCGATAATGGATTGGATGAGGGCCTGACAAAGATCTATGCGCCAACGTTCGATGATGGTAGTTATGACAACTGCGGACCTGTGACCTTCCTGGTACGTCGGATGGATAGCTGTATCGATTTTGACTGGATCGGACCAAATGGTGAGTATCCGAATAATGATGGAGGACTTCCCGAATCATTGGATAGAGGCTTGACATTCCAGCCCTGGGTACCTTTTGCGTGTTGTGATGTGGGTCAGACGATCATGGTCGAATTACGGGTGACAGACCTGTCAGGGAATATCAACAGTTGTATGGTAGAAGTAGAAGTACAAGACAAACTGCCACCATACATTATATGTCCGCCGGATGTCACGGTGAGCTGTGATTTCTGGTTTGATGCGCATGAGACAAACGGATTTGAACCAACAGACGGACTT
>DATDQA010000068.1:0-16718 GCA_035292505.1 Saprospiraceae bacterium
AGGACAGTATAAAGAAGCATGGGAGAAGCTCATTGAAGAGAATCCTTTACCCGCAATTCATGGAAGAGTCTGCTATCATCCCTGTGAAGACAATTGCAATCGAAAGGACACGGATACTTCGGTGAGTATCCATGCGGTCGAAAGATTCCTGGGGGATAATGCAATTGAAGAAGGCTGGCGTATTCCATTCGATGAAACGCGAACGGCCGGTAAGCGCGTGCTGATCATCGGTGGCGGACCAAGTGGCCTGTCTGCCGCATATCATCTAAGGTGCGCGGGTCATTCTGTAGAAATTCATGAAGCAGGCCCTGTATTGGGAGGTATGATGCACTTTGGAATTCCTCCTTATCGGCTGCCAAGAAAAATTCTGGATGCTGAGATCGGTCGTATCATGGATATGGGTGTGCGCGTACAACTCAATCACAAAGTGAACGATATTCTCGCCGAGAAACAATCCGATGACTTCGACGCAGTCTTTGTTGCGATCGGCGCACATCTCTCGAAGCATGTCGACATTCCTTCTCGTGATGCCGGCCAAATCCTGGATGCCTTGACCTTTCTCAAAGATGTCGAAGAAGGAGTTGCACCTAAGCTGGGCCGACGTGTCGCTATCTATGGTGGTGGAAATACCGCGATGGATGCAGCACGTGTTGCAAAAAGATTAGGATACGAACCGCTTATCATCTATCGGCGAGACCGCGAGCATATGCCTGCACATGACTTCGAAGCGGATGAAGCACTTTCTGAAGGTGTAATGATCAATTGGCTGCGTACCATCAAGGAAATTGACAACACTTCCTTTACCGTAGAGGTGATGCGTATCAATGATCAGGGTAAACCCGAACCCACTGGTCAATTCGAAACCCTGGAAGCAGATGCACTCATTCTTGCACTTGGGCAGGACACCGATAGTGCATTCCTCAAAGACGTCCCCGGGATAGAAGTGGACCGTGACGGTGTAGTGAAAGTCGGGAAGGACATGATGACCGGGTATCCCGGGATCTTCGCCGGTGGAGACATGGTACCCAGTGAGCGGACAGTGACAATCGCTGTAGGTCATGGCAAAGCCGCCGCACGTCATATCGATGGGTTTTTGAGAAATGAACCCTATATCAAACCGGAGAAACATCGGATCGTCGGTCCCGAACGCCTGCATGTATGGTATCGGACTTTCGCTCCACAGCGCAGGCAAAATACCGTAGATGAAGTCATACGTACAAAGGATTTCCGGGAAGTGCTTGAGGGCCTCACTGAGAACGAAGCCCGGTATGAAGCTCAACGCTGCCTCTCCTGCGGCAACTGTTTTGAATGCGATGGATGTTATGGTGCATGTCCGGAGGATGCCGTGATAAAACTGGGTCCTGGTAAACGCTATCGGTTTAATTATGAGATGTGCACTGGTTGTGAAGTCTGTTTCGAACAATGTCCTTGTCATGCAATTGAAATGGTTGCCGACACAGGTGCTGACATATCATCGCATTGAAATTGTATCATGCAACATAAAGTAGTCACGATTGATGGGAATGAAGCCACGGCGTATATCGCATACCGGGTCAACGAAGTATGTGCAATCTATCCCATTACTCCATCTTCAACGATGGCGGAATTAGCGGATGAGTGGTCTGCGAAAGGTGTGAAAAATATCTGGGGAAATATTCCCGAGGTCATCGAAATGCAAAGTGAGGGCGGTGCAGCAGGCACGGTGCATGGAGCACTCCAGACGGGAGCATTGACAACGACCTTCACTGCATCACAAGGTCTCATGCTCATGCTGCCGAACATGTATAAAATTGCTGGCGAGCTCACAAGTGCGGTATTTCATGTCGCCGCTCGTTCGTTAGCTGCGCAGGGCTTATCCATTTTTGGTGACCACAGTGATGTGATGGCCGCAAGGATGACCGGTTTTGCACTACTCTCGTCAGCATCTGTCCAGGAAGCACATGACCAGGCTTTGATTGCACAAGCAGCTACGCTCAAATCACGTATCCCTTTCGTGCATTTCTTTGATGGATTCAGGACATCGCATGAAGTGAACAAAATCGATCTCATCCCGGATGAACACATCAGGGCTATGATTGATGACAAAGCGATCATTGCGCATCGCGGTAGGGGGTTGAGTCCGGATCATCCAGTGATCAGAGGCACTGCGCAAAATCCTGATGTCTATTTTCAGGGACGTGAGACCGTCAATCAATATTATCTCGCAGCACCAGGGATTGTCCAGGAGGCAATGGATCAGTTTGCGCGTCTTACCGGACGACAATACAAACTGTTTGAATACATCGGTGCAGAAGACGCAGAGAAAGTAATTGTCATCATGGGTTCCGGTGCAGAAACTGTGAGAGCAACCACGCGCTACCTCATGGCACAAGGAGAAAAAGTAGGTATGATCCAGGTACGGCTGTATCGTCCGTTCTCAGCGAAGGATCTATTAGAGGTCATTCCAAAGTCAGTAAAGAAAATTGCAGTGCTTGATCGGACGAAAGAACCTGGTGCACCTGGTGAACCATTATACCAGGATGTGGTGACAAGTATGGCGGAAGCATTACAGACCAGTAATTGGGATGTTGTACCTGTTATCATCGGAGGGCGATACGGTTTATCGAGTAAAGAGTTTACTCCAGGCATGGTACGCGGAATCTTTAAGGCATTACAGGCACGTGTTCCGAAAAATCATTTCACAGTCGGTATCAATGATGACGTCACCGGGAGTAGTATTACATATGAAGAATTTGATCTTGAGGATACACAGCTGACACAAGCGTTGTTCTTTGGACTGGGAGCAGATGGTACTGTAGGAGCAAATAAGAACAGCATTAAGATCATCGGTGAGAATACCGATCTGCATGCCCAGGGATATTTTGTCTATGATTCAAAGAAATCGGGAGCCCAGACCGTATCACATCTGCGGTTTGGAAAGTATCCGATACAGGCGCCATACCTGATCAGGAAGGCTGATTTCGTGGCATGCCACAAATTCAATTTTATTGAAAAAGTAGAAATGGTGCCTTATCTCAAAGAGGGAGGTACGTTTTTATTGAATAGCCCTTTTGATGCTGAAGAAATCTGGAATCAGCTTCCAAATCATGTTCAGTGCCAAATCCTTGAAAAGAATCCGGAGTTCTATGTCATCGATGCTTCAAGAGTAGCGGAAAGCGTGGGGATGAGCAGCAGGATCAATACAATCATGCAGGTATGTTTCTTTGTCTTATCGGGCGTCTTGCCCAAAGATGAAGCGATTGCACAGATTAAGGGTGCGATCCGGAAGTCATACGGTAAAAAAGGAGAGGTGGTAGTCCGGAAGAATTTTGAGGCTGTAGATGCTGCGCTCGCACAGCTTCAACGCGTAGAATTGCAAGGTCGCAAATCAGTGCCCTCTCTGTACAAGACAAATGGGATTCTCGCAACTGCTCCCGAGTTCGTGAAAGAGGTTACAGCAGCAATGATGCTGGGGAAAGGAGATGCTATCCCGGTGAGCAAGCTGCCGGCTGATGGTACCTATCCAACGGGGACGACGAAATGGGAGAAGCGGAATATTTCGGATCGCGTACCTGTCTGGAAACCTGATCTGTGCATTCAGTGTGGTAATTGCAGTTTTGTCTGTCCACATAGTGTGATTCGTGCAAAATTTTTTCATCAGGAATATTTGTCACAAGCACCTGAGCATTTTCAATCAATACCGATCAACGCGCGCGGATTTCCTGAGACCCAATACAGTCTCCAGGTATATGTGGAGGATTGTACCGGTTGTAATCTTTGTGTGGAAGTATGTCCTGCGACAAGTCCCGAAAACAGGGATGTGAAAGCGATCAATATGCAATCTAAAGAACCCGTTCTTGAAATACAAAAGGAGAACATCCGCTTTTTCGAGCGTCTGCCTGTGAACGATCGCACATCTCTGGATTTTTCACTCGTCAGAGGGGCGCAATTCCTTGAACCACTCTTTGAATTCTCCGGTGCCTGCGCTGGATGCGGTGAGACGCCTTACCTGCGTCTTCTCTCACAACTGTTTGGTGACCGTCTTCTGGTTGCAAATGCGACTGGATGTTCCTCCATTTACGGGGGTAATCTCCCGACTACTCCATGGACAACGAATGCGGATGGACGTGGTCCGGCCTGGTCTAATTCACTCTTTGAAGATAATGCAGAGTTCGGTCTCGGGATGCGTGTCACTGTGGATCAACTTAGCCAGGTCGCGAAAAATCTCCTTGAGCAACTAAGAGGCTCGCTCGATGGGGAGTTGATCGACGAGATCATATGTGCACCCCAGCTCTTTGAGTCGGAGATTTCAATACAACGGGAAAGAATAGCAAAACTCAAAGTGGATCTGATGAAAATGGAAAGCATAGATGCACAACACTTATTGTCTGTGATAGATCATCTGGTGCGAAGGAGTGTTTGGCTGGTCGGCGGAGATGGATGGGCTTATGATATTGGCTCCGGGGGACTGGATCATGCGTTGGCAAGTGGTCGCGATATCAATATTCTTGTTCTGGATACAGAAGTATATTCAAATACAGGTGGACAAATGTCAAAGGCTACGCCTACTGCTGCTACGGCAAAATTTGCATCTGCCGGAAAACGAGTGGGAAAGAAAGACCTTGCGATGCAGGCGATTTCCTACGGCAATGTCTATGTCGCACAGATCGCAATGGGTGCGAATCCACAACAGACATTACTGGCATTGCGTGAAGCAGAGGCGTATCCGGGGCCATCACTCATACTCGCGTATAGTCATTGCATTGCACATGGTATCGATATGGAAAAAGGACTTGATCAACAGGCTCTCGCCGTAGCTTGTGGTTATTGGCCACTGATCCGGTACAATCCATCGTTGCGGAAGATTGGACAGAACCCATTTGTTCTTGATTCCCTACGACCTGTCATCCGGCTGAAAGACTACGCATACAATGAATTGCGCTATAAGATTCTTGAACAGACAAATCCGGAGGAAGCCGGACAATTGATGGAACTCGCTCAGGAGATTGTTGACTTACGATGGAACAACTATGAAGATATGGCGAGTTGGAAACCGGAAGCCTTTCAACCGGTAGCATAGAAGAAAATACAGTCGATATGAACAGTCTTAAAACGACATATTTAGGACTCCAGCTCCGATCGCCAATTGTCGTATCCGCTTGTCCGCTTTCCGAGAGGGTCGATAATATTGTCGAGATGGAAGATGCAGGGGCGGGGGCTGTAGTGCTTTTTTCCTTGTTTGAAGAACAAATCCGAAGTGAAACGCGGAACTATGAAAAAGTCTTAGGTGCTACCTCGAATGCTTTTGCAGAGGCCATGAATTATTTCCCGGACATTGAAGAGTATCATGTGGGCACCTCCAGGTACCTGGAGATTATCCGGCAGGCAAAGGAGAGGGTGGATATCCCCATTATCGCATCATTGAATGGGATGACACCTGAGGGATGGGTTGAGTATGGACAACAGATGGAACAAGCGGGTGCAGATGCGATTGAGATCAATGTGTTTTTTATCCCGGCAGACCTCCGCATGTCGGGTGTAGAAGTGGAAAAACTGTATGTCGATATTGCAATGCGTCTGAAGAATCATGTGAAGATTCCGATCGCGCTAAAACTCAATCCCTACTTTTCATCCATGGGGAACATGGCGATGCGATTGCAGGAAACCGGAGTGGATGGGCTTGTCCTGTTTAACAGATTTTACCAACCCGACTTTGATATCGAAACATTGAGAGTGAAGTCAAGTCTTGAGTTTAGCACAGCAAACGAGATCAGGTTGCCGTTACTGTGGATTGCGGCATTATATGGGAGAGTTGAACTTTCACTTGCTGCAACGACAGGTGTACAAACGGCAAAGGAAGTGATCAAATATCTCCTCGCTGGAAGTGATATTGCGATGACAACTTCGAGTCTGTATAAACACAGCATCGGTTATCTCCACATCATGCATAAAGAATTAATGCAATGGATGAGCCGCCATCAGTTTACTTCTATAGACCAGTTCAGGGGAGTTATGAGTCAACAAAATATTTCCGATCCGACGGCATATGAAAGAGCAAACTATATCAGGATACTCGAGACGAATGGTTAAATGTTCAATGTTCCAAGTTTCAAGTTCAATGTTCGAAACATTGAACATTGAATTTACTCCCAAAAGGACGTTTGATATGAATTTGACGCTCGCGGGTTCTGAGAACGCCGTAAGGTCACATCTAACATGAAACATCAAACATGAAACATTAAGTCTACTCCGAAAAGTCATCTTTTGTCCTCCCGCACCCCTCGATCCCCTGAAGGGGAAGTCCACCCACAGTGAATTTCAATGTATTATGCGGGCGGCGGTTCCACCTTTAGGGGGTCAGGGGGTAGTGAAGCACTTTTCGGAGTGGACTCAATATTGAACAGTTTACATCTTAGAACCCCACCAATTCTTCGTCCGGTAGCCTATTAAGTACATCACCGGCAGGATAATAAGCGTAATGAATGTCGCGAAGCCCAATCCGAAGATAATCGTCCATGACAGAGGACCCCAAAAGGCAACTGAATCACCACCGAGATAAATCTTTGGATTACCAGTTTCAAACAGACTTGCGAAATCAATATTAAATCCGACCGCCAATGGGACCAATCCCAGGATGGCTGCTGTAGCAGTCAGCAAGACGGGTGTCATCCGGATACGACCTGCTTCGATGATGGATTCTGCAACAGGCTTCCCTCGCGCACGTAATTCATCCGTGAATTCAACAAGGAGGATTCCGTTTCGTACTACGATACCAGCCAATGCTACAATTCCCACACCCATCATGATCACGGAGAAATCCATTCCGAAAATGGCAAGACCTAGCAAGACACCGATGATCGAAAACACCACTTCCGTCATGATGATCAGGGTTTTACCCAAAGAATTGAACTGTGTGATCAGGATGAGGAGAATGATAAATACAGAGATCACCAGCGATCTGCCAAGGAAGTTGATGGCTTCTATCATTTCCTGGTCTTCACCGGCAAAACCCACCAAAATCCCTTCTTCTCCGGGGAACTGTGCTATGGCTGCTTTGACTGCATTAACCACCTGTGTTTGCTTCGGTTGAAATTCTGCGGTGATATTCGAAGAGATGGTGACCATGCGCTGGAGATCCTTGCGTCGGATACCACCGAACGTATTTGTATAAGTCACGTCTGCGAAGGCTGCCATCGGTACCGACCGTAACATACCCGAGTTCATATCACGAAATGTGATGTTGAGATTTTCTACGGCATTGATATTGGATCGCTGATCTGCTTTCAATCGCACGACGACAGGGATTTCATCCTCGCCATCCCGGAATTTTGTTGCCTCTCTGCCAAGGATTGCGGTCCGGAATTCACTTCCGATTTGCACTGTACTGATGCCTTCGCGATTCGCACGCTCGCGGTCAATTTCAATACTGATCTCCGGCTTGCTCACAATGAGATCACTGCGCAATTCTTCGACACCAGGTATGGCTAATGAATCGAGATAGTGTTTTACTGCACGGGAGACATCGATGAGCTGATCGAAGTCATCACTGCGTATCTCGACTGAAATCGGTTTAGGTGTGGGTGGTCCGCCTTGCTCCTGGTCCACGACGATTTCCGCAGCAGGGATCAAACCTCGTGTCGCTTTGCGGATCTCGTCCAGGTAGTCTCTTGTATTCACCCCTTTGCGTTTTCCATATTCCACAAATGCCACACCGACTTTTCCTTTATTCGAGGTGGTCGAACGATCAAACAGATCTTCGGAAGCGCCGAGTGCAACATTTGAAATCACAGATTCGACAATGGGATTGTTTTCACCCAGCGTCTCGATCACTTTGTTTTCTATGATGCGCGTCAGAGAGTCTGTCACATTGATATCTGTACCGACAGGTAATGTCATATAGACATAAATAAAGTTCGGATCGGCTTTGGGAAAGAGGATGATATTTGCCTGCCTGCTCAGCGTAATGCCGCACGATGCAAATAACAGAAAGGTCATTCCAAGGAATATCGTCCAGGGATGGCGCAATGCCCAGGTCAGGAATCCCGCATATCCTCTCTGGATAGAGGGCCATCCTTTTTGCTGAAACCATTTTACGCCGTGAGAGAGCACATATTTATAAAGAAGTGCAAACACCACGCATGTCAGTGTAAAATTGCCCATCATGATATTGCCGGATGCATAGAAGCCGAGCATCGCCAGACCAATCAGCGTATATGCGAATATGCGGCGACGGCGTTTGCGCGACACACTGACTTCTGAGCCTTCGCGCTTTGGATCACGCATAAACCGTACGGCAAAGACAGGATTGATCACGTAGGCCACTACCAGCGATGCTGTCAATGTGAGGATCACCGTGACTGGCAGATAGATCATGAACTTACCGAAGATCCCTTTCCAAAAGAGCAATGGAAAAAACGGTGCCAGTGTTGTGGCTGTACCGGAAAGTACCGGTAAAAATACTTCTCCCGCCGCCTTTTTTGCGGCCTGCACGATCGTAAGTTGTGGTTCATCATGATAGATCCGGTGCGTGTTTTCTATGACGACTATTGCATCGTCTACTACAATGCCCAGGCTGAGCAGGAATGCAAACAGCACGATAAAATTGAGCGTATACCCAAGACTCGGCAATACCATGAATGCAATACACATGGATAACGGGACGGAAAATGCCACAAATAATGCATCCGTCAAACCCATGAAAAACATGAGGATCAGGGTGACGAGGATAAAGCCGATGATGATCGTATTGATCAGATCGTGCAGAGTCACACGAGTGGCACGGCTTTGGTCGCCAGTGATGCTTACCTCGAGGTCTTCCGGAAATTCAGTTGCTTTCAAATCATCTACAATGACCTTAATCTTATCGGAAGCGGCAATCAGGTTTTCACCCGTACGTTTGATGACATTGAGGGAGAGGACATTACGTGTACTCAGTCTGCTAAAGCTCTCCTGTTCTTCATGACCCATCTTCACATCGGCAATGTCTTTCAGGTAGAGTTGTGCACCGGATTGCGAGGTGATAATAATGTTCTTGATTTCCTCCACATCCTTGAAGTCACCACGGATAGACACCGAGCGCGTCATTCCGCCGATATCAATATTGCCTGCGGAGACGGTTGCGTTTTCATACGCAAGTGCATTCTCGATATCCCTGAACGTAAGATCTGCAGCTGCCAATCTGTATTTATCTACGTCGATCTGCACTTCTTTCTCCAATGCGCCGATCAAATCCACACGCGTGATCTCATACATCTCTTCTATCTGATCTTTGATGCGATCTGCATAGTCTTTAAGTTTGTCGAGGCTAAAGTCGCCGGCGACATTCACGCTCATGATCGGGATCTCAGAGATGTCAAACTCTGTGATAGTAGGATCTTCCAGGAGGTCGGTAGGAAGTTCTCTCTTAGCCTTATCAACTCCGTCTTTTACCTTTTGCTTGCATTCAGCTACATCGAGATCGGTATTGAACTCGACAATAATATTCGAGAAGTCCTGTACGGAATATGAGGTGATCTTCTTTACCCCCGAAAGTCCCTTGATTTGTTTTTCAATAGGCTTTGTGACGAGTTGTTCCATATCCGAAGGCGAAGCTCCCGGATAGATTGTGGTCACAAATATTTGCGGCACTGTCACATCCGGAAACTGCTCTTTTGGGATAGCTTTATAAGACAGGATACCGGCGAACACGATCAGGATCGTTATCACGAAGATCGTGGTGCGATTATCGATAGACCAGGAGGTTAATTTGAAGTCTTTCATAAAAAAGGATCAAAGGATAAAAAGGATCAAGGGATCAAGGGTGAGTTTAATGTTTAGTGTTTAATGTTTAATGTTCTGGGTTCTTAGTTTCTTGTGAGCATTACACACTACACATTACACATTACACGATTAATTCAATATTCGATATTCAATAAAATTCAAAATAAAACAGTCTCTCCATTATTGATATCCTGGAATCCGGTCGAGATGACTCTGTCTCCATCTTTAAGTCCGGTGAGGATTTCCACCATACCATTGTAATTCTGGCCTTGTGTCACCAAGACCTTTTTGGCAACAACCCGGTTTGGATTCTCTGTGCTTTCGGCAACGAGAACAAAGTCACCATCTTCGCCGCGTTGGATAAGATTCACGGGAAGAGTAATTGCGTTGGGGTTGTGGTAATCCACGATCTTCATCACCGCGATCTGATTTGCCCGGTATTCTCCTTTTCCTTTGAGATCACATTCTACAATAAATGTGCGGTTTACCGGATTGATGCTTTTGCTCACATAGGAGATATGCGTCTTGATTTCCGTCTTCGAATCCGGGAAAAAGACGATCACTTCATCGCCTTTCGAGACTTTCGTCACATAGGATTCGGTTACATCGCCTTTTACTTTCAGCTGATTCAGATCCAGGATATTGCAGAGGGGCACACCAGGGGAAATTGCCTGGCCGGGCTTGAGCATGACCAAATCCACTGTACCTGATATCGGTGCATAGATCTTTGTCAATGCCCAGTTTTCCTTGAGAGTTGCGATAGAACGCTCCATGGATTCCTTTCCGTTTTTTGCCTGGATGTACTGGACTTCCGAACCAATTTTCTGATCCCAGAGTGATTTCTGTCTTTCATAGAGATCGGTAGCGACCGCGAGTTGGCCTTCAAGCTCTGCCAGGCTTCTGAGGATGACGGCGTCGTCGATGACTGCAATCAACTGACCTTTCTTCACATAGTCTCCGTTATCGACAAGTACGCGTGTGAGCGCACCAGGTATCCTGGATGTCGCGACAACACTTTCATCGGCATCCACCCGACCCTGCAGATCAATAAAGTGGCTGAAAAGACCCGTCTTCAATTCCGTCAATGCGACTGACCTGAGTCGTTGTTCAGTGGTTTTACCCAGTTGTTGTTCGAGGGTTGCTATTTCAGCATCGATTTTGACCTTCTGTTCTTTCAACGAAGCAAGTCTTGCTGCCGAATCTTCCGGTGATGAAGAACAAGCCGAGAGAAAAGCAATTGTGATAAAGAAAGAATATGTTTTCATATCTGGAAGTTTCAATAAATGTGTAATGTTTAATGTTTCATGTTTAACGTTTAATGTTGCGGTAACATTAAACATTGAACATTGAATGATTTTATTTTCCTAACGCTTTCTTCAACGCTACTCTTGCCTGTAGCATTTCGTACCGGGACTGTATCAGTAATGCCTGAGATTGATAGAGTTCTATTTGCGCCTGAGTGACTTCGAGACTTGATCCAATGCCTGACTGGAATTTTGTCTCTGATGTATCATAGATACGTTGCGCGAGTTGCAGATTTTTCTCTTCGTTCTGCATCCGGGAACGTGCATTCGCAAATTGCTTACGTGCACTTTCCAGTTCAAGGTCAAAGGCGTGCTCCAGCATCTCTTTTTGTATATCCGTTTTCAACGCAGTGACTGTTGCACGTTCTTTTTTTGATCTCGAAAGTCCGCCGTCATAGATAGGCATATTCACTTGCAGTCCGACAATTGCTGAAGGAATCCAGAACAATTTGTCATTGCCTTGTAAGCTCGGCTGGTATTGTGCGAATCCCGCTAATGTCGGCAACCAGGGTTTTTCATAGAGAGCGACCTGGATTTCACTCAGCTCGCGTGCCTTGAGTACAGTCACATAGTCGGGTCTCTTCATATAGTCAAGCTCCTCATCGGGATTGATAGAGGCATAGGTATCCAGCAGCGCGGTCAAATCATCGCCGAGCGCGATATCTTCCTTTACCGGCATATGCATTGCGAATTGGAGGACATCAATCAGGATCTCGCGTTGGCGCGTGAGATTTTCGCGTTCGTTGATCAACCTGGCAAGCGTGTATTGCAATCGATCTACATCCAGTTGTTCTGCGAATCCCGCTTTGTGGACTTCCTGAGTTTCCCCCAGAAATTGTTGTTGGACGTCAATGTTTTTGTCGAGGATGGTAACATTTTCTTCCAACAATAATGCAGGGAGATATGCATCAGTCACAGCATTGCGCAGATGTGCTTTTGTGGCTTGGAGTCTAAGATCTGCATACTTACGATACTCGCGCGCAGCTTTGACCCCAAGCAAATAACTGTTACTGAAGAGTAATTGATTAACACCGACCGTGCCGGACAGATTATTTTTCAAGGCAAACGTCAGTTTCGTTCCGGGATCAGCCTCAAAACCAAACGCCTCAGCCGGGATGGAAGGTTGTTTGAAAAAGTACTGATAGTTCACACCAAGAGAAAATTGCGGTAAGGCAATAGCGGTATTTTCCCTGATCTGCCAATCGGCATCCCGGATATCGAGCTGTGCAAGTGTGATCTCAGGATGATGAGCAAGGGCGTACTGCACACAGTCTTCAAGGCTCATTGCACGTTGTGCTTCGGAAATATGAATCAGACACGTCGTGAGAAAGATGATTGCGAATGCACGTATCATATGTTATTTCAGTTTCGATTGTAAAAGTCTGTGGCCTTTTTCTGTGACAATACCATGGAGATAGTACTTCATGTACTCACGGAAAAGGACATCACGGCGAATAGTTGATGAAGGGAATAATTCTTCATCAAAAAGACTAAATACAGTGGCAAGATGGATTCTTGTGATGATGTCGATGTTAAAATCTGTTCTATAAAGACCTTCTTTCTTCCCGCGCTCAAGGTTTGCCGCGACCAACTTATAGATAAAGTCATGATGAAATTTGCGGATCATGATCCAGGCATCCCGATGATATTTCTGCAGGTCATAGAGGACGTTTGCTTTCATCTGGGCAAACTCTTGTGAATTGGAATCCATCACGAAGACCATCTGGTCAATGGCGTTTTCAGCATGTGCTGCCATGTCTAGGCATTGTATTTTCTCCCTGGCAATGTGGTTTTCCAGGACACGATGGACCAGGTCGTCCTTGTTTTCAACAAGTTGGTAAAGAGTTTTTTTTGAGATGCCAAGCTCCCTGGCCACATCATCCATAGTCTGGCTTTTGATGCCGAGGCGCAGAAAAAGGTTTTCTACGCGCTCCAGCCATGTCGTACTTGTTTGCTGTGCGTCCATAAAGGGGTGCAAACATAGGAAACGATTTTTGGTTTAAAAGTTTTTTATGTAAAGTGAGTGTAAATTATGACCGAAATGTCGGGTTTATCCACGAACGACACGAAAGGACACGAAAGAAGAAAGAAGAAAGACACCAAGTAGCCAGGAGATTTGAAAACTTTCCCTAAAGTTGTCAAATCACTAGTAGTGTCTCATTTTGATTGTTTTCCAGTGGACAATACAAAGTAAGGCTCAAGTTTTCAAGTCTGTCAAACTGAGACACTATCAAATCCTGCTTTGTTTGCGTGATACGGCGATATAATACATAGGAATGCCGGCAAGAGTGATAATCAATCCAGGCCAGGTAAACTGCGGCTTGTAGATGATCAACAGGATACAGAAGATGATGCCCATCAGGATATATACGGCCGGAAGGAAGGGGTAACCGAATGCTTTGTATGGCCGTTCTATCTCAGGTCTTTTTTTCCTGAGAATAAAAATGCCGAAAATCGTCATGACATAAAAAATCACAACGACAAAAGAAATCATATCCAGTAACTGACCATACTTTCCACTGATGCTCCAAAGACATGCGATTACACATTGCATCCACAACGCCCATTGCGGTACCGCAAATGCATTGAGTGTTCCTGCAGGTTTGAAAAACAAACCATCTCTCGCCATCGTGAAATACACTCGCGCACCAGCGAGGACAAGCCCGTTGTTACATCCGAGCGTGGAAATCATGATCATCAATGCGATGATGACCGTTCCTGCATTACCGAAAATAACATGGGAAGCTGCGACAGCCACGCGATCTTTTTCTGCGGACGCGATTTCCTGCAATGGAAGAACAGCAGTGTACATGATATTTGCCATGACATAAATAATTGTCACGATCAGCGTCCCCAGGAAAAGTGCGAGTCCGATATTCCTCCCGGGATTTTTGATTTCACCGGCGATAAATGTCACATTGTTCCATGCATCGCTGCTGAAAATGGATCCTACCATTGCTGCGGCGATTGCACCGAGGGCGGCAATCCAGATATACTCTTCAGTACTATTCAGCGCATGTAGATTCCAGGCGTCTGTCCAATTGGCTTGCCATACATCACCTTTCATCATGATCAGACCAAATACGATGAGGGCAAACAAACTGAGTAATTTTGTTGTCGTGAACGTGGTCTGTATCAACTTGCCGGTTCTAATACCTTTGGTATTGATATAGGTGAGGAAAATAATCAACACGATCGCAACGAGTTGTGCAGGAGAGATGCGCAGAAATCCAAAATCAAGCGCTATAAGATCTTCGCTCACACCTGGAATCAGGTAAGCCATAAATTTAGCGAAGGCTACGCCCACTGCTGCAATCGTTGCAGTCTGTATGACTGTAAAAAAACTCCAGCCATATAAAAAACCGGCAAGTGGATTGAAGGCTTCTTTTAAGTACACATACTGACCACCTGCGCGTGGATACATACCGCTCAGCTCACCAAAGCTCACGGCAGCAGCGATCGTCATGAATCCGGTAATCAACCATACAGCGATCAACCAACCGGCACTCCCGACATTCCGGACGATATCCGCGCTCACGATAAAGATCCCCGATCCGATCATCGACCCTGCAACCACCATCACCGCATCTGTCAAGCCAAGCGATTGCTTGAAAGAGTGAGCTTGTTCTGACATTTATAGCATAGGGTTTTGAAACCGGACTTCGATTGCAAAGTAGTTAAAAGGAAGATACCTGCTCCTTCATCTTTCAACGGGAGTGTATGGCCGGGCGGGATTTTATTCCCGACCCCAGAGTGTATGCATCGGGAAAATCCATCCAATCTGGCACGGACGGAAATCCCGATGCATACTTCACTTTCAATGGGAGACTATGAAGGGGCGGGATTTGCGCGTCTCCGAAATCTTCGATGAAGGCGTATTCCCACCCCGACAAGTCAGAACAACTTCGAATAAGACTCACCAATCTGAAAGTATTCTTTGGTCTTCTCCAGAGCTTCAGTTTCATTAAAATCCTTACATGTGTAGATAATGAGTGAAAGAAATTTCTGATTTGCCCAGACGCCGAGATAGATTCCTGAATCAATCAAAGGCACGAAGGCATCATATCCCTGGTTCTCATCTTTTCCCAGCCCGCTTGTAGCATGGACTATTGGATCACCATACGTCCGCAATGCAAGTGCAGTGGTAATGAAACGGAAGTAATCGATGATCGTGTGCTCAGTGATCATGGTATCATAGTAGCCTTCGATCAGAAGGCGTTTTCTGAATATCTGAGGTGCGATGTCGTGCATATCAGAATGTTGCGTGTCAAAGATAAATTGTTTGGGAGGTAGCACGAAGGAAGAGATTTGACCACTTTTGATGATTGTCAAATCTGCAATTACTTAACCAGGAAGTGTACTAAGAACACGAAGCTGACAAAGTCACAGAGACTTGTGGAAGGTTGTCAAATCTGCGGATACTTAATCACCAACACGCAGAATCTTAAGTTACATGAGAATTCAAAATCCGCTTTCGGATGCAGCGTCAGAGTACAAATACTCTACATCCAGGGTAAAGGCAAGAGGGCCACCATCATCTACAACTATTCTCCCAGGAAAACCATTGGTATCTTGATAAAGATGAAATTGAATCTCCCCCATATCTTCTGAGAGTATTCCGACCCCTTCATAATCAAGCAGCCTGAGTGTATACAGCTGTGTTACATTAAATAAGAACATGGTATTGATAGAGAATTGGTACTCCCTGGCAGGATCAGCATTTTCAATAAGGGTCAGGGGCTGTGCAAGTGGGCCGTCTTCATCATAGAGCCTGAAGAAGAGATCAGGCCCATCGGTCCCATCCCATTGCCTATCGCCGTTAAATGCGGGAAATCGCGCCACTCTGACAGCGAGGAGCTGGATTTTATCAGGTGTTAGCTGTTCCTGGCAGTTTGGCCCGGTAAACCGCTCAGGACAATCACAAATTCCATTGACGCAAACACCTCCATTCAGACATATAGTATTCTCGCAAGAATCATTTGTCGAACAGGATGTATTACCTAACATCAAGAATGTGGTGAAGACGAAAACGAACTGTATCGATCTCATCGGATTAAGTATTTGGTGAACAAAGTGCCAAAAACTGGGATGAGATGAATGACTATCGGCTTGATCAGAGAGAGTTGGAAATTCAGTATTACGCCATATAAGGTACAACGCCAGTCATGATAATTGTAGTACCCGATCGTGATACTATTTCTTCTCTCCTTTTCGTGGTAGTGTCTATTGCTTTTAGTAAAAAAAAGAAGGTGAGCAGTAAATTCAATCCAACTATTTTGAAGATGCTCACCTTCAGAATCTCTTTGTTTCAACAACAAAGAAGACATTGTTTACTTACTCAACTTTCCTAGTCCTCGTCTTCGGAATCTTCTTCCACCATACTTTCCTCTTCTAACTCATCATCTTCACTCAAGTATTTTTCATTGGAAGGATCAATATCGCGTCCTGGTGCATTCTTGGCAATCGGCTTGTCCTGATCCTTTTCAGACGGCGGAGATTGTCGTTGCTGCTCCTGTCCTTGCGGCTGTTGATCACGTCTCAATGGCTGCTCATCATATCTTCGTGGTTCCTGACTCGTAGGGTTATCTGACTTTTCCGTTTGTCGATCCTCACCCTGTGGTTGTTCACGCCTGTCAGATTGCTTCGGCGTGTGAGTATGCGCCGGGTTTTCACCGG
>DATDQA010000069.1:0-4151 GCA_035292505.1 Saprospiraceae bacterium
TACGACAATCACGGCCGTCTCATCAACTACCTGCGTCTTGCAGAGACAGATCGTTATATTATTCGGAGATATCATTCCCTCTTTATCTCCACTCCTTCTCGCGAATTCATCACAGCCCCACCTACATTCTTCACCGCCTCATCACATCCCATACAATGATGAATGACCGTATTCTGTAGTGTCAACTCTGCAAGAGGACCCGTATTGAGAATAGCACTGGCTGTACCTGAAGAGTTGATGATGGATTGTTCCAGGATCGCATTCGCTTCGTTATAGAGTGCACTACCTGCCGAAGCGTTGTTGTCTGAAAGAACACAGTTACGCAGCAGGACCGGTTGCATATTCGTCTCAGAAACGTACAGACCGCCTCCTGTGGTGTTGTTCAAGCTATCCGCATTACCACAACAAATCGCGATACCATCGAAGAGAACGGTATCCATGATACTTTGCACAAGAACAACATGATAGACATTGTCTGCAGTTGTACTTGTATCACCGATCTCTCCGGAGAGGATGACAGGATGCAATTCCGGAATACGTTGCGAGAGAAGTTCTTCGCTTCCTTCAAAGCCACCATAGATCTTCACTGCTCTCTCTATTATGAAGGATGTATCGCGGTTCGTATTCGTTGTCACAGGATATACACCTTCTGCAATCCAGATCTCGTGAATGGATGTATCACTGTTACTTTCCACCAATGCATCACCTAAAGTGCGATATGCCTTGAGCCAGCTTTCACCATTGGGTACGCCGTTGGCACTATGATCTACATATAATCTGCCATGCACAGGACCAGGAGGGGTATATTCGCTACATGCAAAATCACCGGAAAGCAACTCGAGGAAGATATTGTCGAAGTAACTGTCATTGTCCGTACCGGCAGTACGTGTACCCATGAGGATATAGCGAATTGTGCGTGTGTCCTCAGGTACTGCGAGTGTTTGTTGCTTTAGCGTCCATGCAGACTGTTGATGACTGATCGTATCTGTACCCGAAATAACTTGTCCATCTCCATCGTGAAACTGTAATGCAAAGGACGGGATGTCCGTGTTCTGCCAATCCGCGAGATATGCACCATAGTGGACGAGCACTTCACCTGCATCGATTGCGACCACGTGCGCTGTCACATCGATGTCCTGATGCACTGAAGCAAATGGATACTCTACGCACAATGCACCGACCGCAAAGTATTTGGTTCCCGCATACGGATCGATACCTGCACATTCCAGCGCAGAAAGTGATTCGATGGTGCCTTCGTCTATCGTCCATGATGTGATTCCGGTTTCAGCACCAGGGTTCGCAACAAGATTCGAGGTGAGTAGCGATGTCTCACCGGTCTGGAATCGCATTGGTGTGGTCCATGTACTCCATGCAAGACTTTTGTCGCGATAACGCACGCGCCACCAGTATGTTTCTCCCGGATCGAGATTACTCATTGACTCATCGGTGAGATCATCATTCGCCTGCAGATCCACCTCATTGTACCAATTCGCATACTGCTTCCAGGTATCCACGACCGGTGTGTCAAAGTCTGTACTGTCTGTGGAGATCTGCCAATGACTTGCACCATGCTCATCACCGTCAGGATCAATAAAATCATCCGCCTTCAGTGTAAAACAAAGCGGTGATACGGTATCTATACTCAGCGGAAAAAGAGAGAGTGGTGTTTGAGGTAAGTTATTATTTACGCGCACGGTGAGTTCATCCGATTCTGTGCTTCCTCCCGGATCATACTCATCGCCGAAACTCAGCCGGCGCATGGTAAACTGCGGATCGTCGCCGGCAGTGACTTCTACCATCACAAAGCCATATTCATCTTCACTGATGATGAACTCTTCATAGTCTGCATTTGCAAACTCACCCCAGTAGTCGATGTTGCCTCCCGCTGTTGCGACATTGAGCCAGACATGCTGATGATCGCGTGATTCTCCGCGTGAGTACGCATGTGTATGACCAAAGAAATGCACTGTGGGTTTTCCACATTCAGCGGAAAAAGTTTCGAGCCGTGCGACGATATCACCGGTATAATCGGTTTCTCCGGGCGTCCAGAGTTCTGATTTAAAGGGATGATGCATTTGCGCAAAGACAAAATCAATCAGTGTGTCCTGACAACTCAATACAAGAATGCTATCGAGCCAATCAAGTTGAGCCTGGATCCGATAGGGTGTATTTGAGTCCATACCGAGCACGCGTACATTCGAATAGTCGTGCACATACCAATGCTCGAGATACCCCTGAGTGCCGTTTTGTGGGAGTTGGAAATAGTTGAAATAGTTCTGTGAATTTGCTTCATGATTTCCGATGGCGGGATAAGATGGCACCTCACGCCAGAGGACTTCCGCAGGATTGAAGAAATGATTCTTCCATTGCGAGAAGGTATTGCCATTGTCTACGACATCGCCGGGAATCATGACCATCTGCAGGTGATCATCGAGGGGAGCTCCGTAGGTGTCGGTGATATATGGGAGCAGGCTGGTGTTCACGAGATCGGAGAAGATGTTGGGATTGCCACCGTCGATCTGCATATCGCTCATGAGCACGATGTTGAAGTTTTCTTCATCCTCTCTTTCCATCGGTGTCACAAAATGCCAGATTGCCGATTTCCATTCTCCTGTGAGGGCCTGGTAATAATAGCGCGTACCTGGCTGTAATCCGTCGATCAATACATCATGATGCACCGTGCCTCCCAGGGAGTTGAAGGCTGTCCCGGATACAGAAGAGCCAAGGTCTTCGCTAGTTCCGTACTGGATGATGCTTTCATTGTTCGTATTCGTTTCCCACATAATGTGGATGGAGGTAGGTAAAGAGAGTTGGAGGTAAGGATTGACGAGGATTGTTTGGGAAGAAAGAAGACTGAGGCTGAGGAAAAAGCTGAAAGCAAGGCTGAGGCGAAGGCTGAGACAGAAAACGAGGCTGAGGCGAAGGCTAAGGCTAAGGAAGAACTTCTGGATAAATAAAAGCTTCATAGTCAGCGTCAAATATACATTTGGGCAAACGAATCATTATGATATTTCACCTCGAGAGACTAGTGATGGATAATCTGGAAGTTACTTCGCTCTTAGTACTACAGGCTGCCGATTGAGCTAAACTGGGTTTCTGTTTTTAACTTTGTATTGATTTGATTTCCTTAGCCTTCGCCTCAGCCTTCGCCTATGCATTACATCGACCTCAGTCACATCATCGAAGACGGCCTTTTACTTATGATTGATGCCAGCCCGAACGTGCCGTTCGGTACGGACGGGGGTGATTGATGATGAATGATGTTGTAGATTGATTTTTAGCGACAATTCGCGTTCTTAGCGGATAATAAGATGTCTCATCAAATGCATTTCATTGATTTAAGCCATGTAATAAAAGATGGCCTAATTACTTATAAGGGCCTCCCCGCTCCCATTATCTGCGACTATCTGAGCCGGGAAGAATCACGAAAGTTTTATGATGGCGGAACAGAATTCCAAATCGGACGCATCGATATGGTCGCGAATACAGGCACGTATCTCGATTGTCCGTTTCATCGCTTTGCGGAGGGAAAGGATCTGTCAGAGATTACGTTGGATCAATTTACCGACCTGGCCGGTATCGTCGTGCGCATGCCGTATCAAAAATCACTTGCTGTTACCAGAGATCACCTTGAGCGTGTTTCTTTTGATGGAAAATCTGCAGTCTTGATTCACACGGACTGGGCGCGGCATTGGAATACTGATCAATACTATGAGGGACATCCATATCTCACTGCTGATGCCGCAGAGTTTTTACGTGACAATGGAGTGAAGCTCGTAGGTATTGATTCACATAATATTGATAATACCGCTACCCGGAGTCGTCCTGTGCATACGACATTGTTGGGAAATGATATCCTGATCGTAGAACACCTCTGCAATCTTCAGGCATTACCCGATGAAGGATTTTTATTCAGTGCGATCCCGCCAAAGTTCAAAGGGGTGGGTACTTTTCCGGTACGGGCGATGGGGAAAGTGAGATGATGTCACGCAAAGTGCGCAATTCACTCACGCCTGCCTCTTATGTTGCATTCCAAGCGTTTGAGCGATTTTTTTTGTTTTTTTTGGCTTTTGTCTATACTGGGCACATAGTTTCCTTTCCTAGACGGAGAAGCTAGGCCCAAGATTGACAGATTTAAACTTTGTTCACGG
>DATDQA010000070.1:0-7532 GCA_035292505.1 Saprospiraceae bacterium
ACAATATCCCGAAAAGGTAAACGCCCCTGGCTCAATTATTTTTCTCGTAAGCCCAAAAAAGGTTGATACCGGATAAGGTTTAGAAGTTTATAGGTGTAGAGGTTTAAGAGCCCTAAACCCCTAAACCTCTCAACCCCTAAACCCCTCCACCTGATCTTCTAAACAGCGTTGTTTACCTTTTCCACAGAAAATCATAGGATGACGAAGGAAGACTTTAACGATCTGGTGCTGCGACTGAAGAGCGATGACAATTCTGCCCTCTCATACCTGCATCCTTACCAGGACGGCTGTATCAGGATGCTTGTAATTAAAAGCGGGTCGCGCTGCAGCCAGGAACAAGCCTATGATTTTTTTGTGGATAGTGTCCTTGACTTCAGGAAAAATGTGCTGCATGACAAAGTGAAGTTTCAGAATATTCAGGCTTATCTGCGCCGGATGTGCTGGAATAAATGGCTTGCCCTGGTTAGAACGGAAGAGCGACAGCACCGGAAAGAAAGTATCCTCACCTCTCAGTTGTATAGTCATGACTCCGATGCCAATGAATCTATGGAAGAACTCTACACGACACGATTGAACAACCTTGAAGAAGCTATGCAACAGCTCAGTAAGCAGTGTCGTCATGTGTTGTATCTCTCCATCGCCGAGGAAATCTCCATGTCTGAGATTGCAAAGCAACTGAAAATGGCAAGTGCTGACGTTGCCAAGACGACAAAATCCCGCTGCTATAGGAAACTCATTGAAATCATTCGCAAATCCCAAAAACCATGACGGAAGATATTATCACCAGGATGTACGGACTTCTGGATCATCATCCGGAATCGAATGCCGTGACACTGTTTGAGCGAGAGTGTACCGCGGATCCTCAGCTACGGCAAACATGGTATGACTTCCTGGTAGAACAATCTCTCGCAGAAAATATCACCGATGCGTGGAAGAAGTACATCCTCCACATACCGGAACTGAAAGAGCAGTTTGCGTTCCAGCAATATGTGCAGAGTGGTATCCGTACACTGCGGGATACGAATATGCGCGAAGAAATACGTCGTGTGTTACCGAAGCGATATATCGAAGGTATCAATACTTCAGGGCGAGGTCCGCGTTTCATCGTCTTTGCAACTTCTATTGCCGCTGTTGTACTGCTTTGTATCGGTGTATTGGTGAGCAGAATCTGGATTAGGGGAAGTGTTGACAATGGAGAGGGCGTTGTGCCAATTCTGATGGTCGAAGCTTTCGCATCAGAAGGCGTGACAGAAGAGATGCTTGTGCATGGGATACCGCAACGCATTCCTGCTAAACTTTCGGCGACTGGTGGTATTTATCCTATCACATCCTTTGCTGTGGATCATGCGACACATCGTGCAAAAACGGGAGAGCAACCACAGGCATTGTTGAATGCGACGCATGCCATGCGTGGCATCATGCGCAGACAAGGGGAAGACTTCCTTGTTGAAGCAAGTCTGGTCGATCTCGTGAAGAATCAAGAGCTCTGGAAGGAGTTGTTCACTGTGGAGGATAATGCAAAGGCATTCGATGATCTGCAGGATCAACTCAGTCTGAAGATCACGCATGTATTGCACGTAGCGGTCAATGTTGATGCGCAGACACGACTCACAATGGAAGTCAGCAACGATCTCAACGCCGTGAATTTGTTTCTTGCAGGAGAACGCCGGTGGGCAGAAAGGACAGAAGAATCCCTGGAGGAAGCAATCAAACTTTTCCAAATGGCACTCGCGCGTGACAGTACATCGACGATCATTCGTGGGTACCTGGCACTGGCTTATGCGATAGCCCGTGAGAATGATTATGGGGATTCGACATACTGGCAGCATGCTTTACATGAAGCCCTTCGCACACTTCATATGGATCCTCTAAATCCAGAATCCCTTGTCGTCCTTGGAGATCACGCCTTCCATGAAGAAAAGAACTATGCGAAAGCAGAAGATTATTTGCAACGTGCATTGCGTGTACAGCCCGGTGATGCAAAGATCCATCAGGCTCTTGCCGAGTTGTATCTCAGGACAGGAGAGATCGCTGTCGGCAAAGAGCATATTCAGATTGCCCGTGCAATCGAGCCCGAACATCGTGTCGTGCGATGGGTGGAGACCTTGTATCTCACCGCCTCAGGTTTGTTGGAACCGGCGCGTGATGCGGCAAATGATCTGATGGAGATGTATCCCGATTATCCAAACATCCGGATTTTCGACTGGCAGTACCATCTGAGCAGAAAAGAACATGCGTTGGCTTTACGTGCAATTCCGCCGGAGCGTTCGGAGGAAGCAAAGAAATACTTCAGGGCTTTGGTGTATCTGGATATGAAAGATTATGCGGCAATGCATGCCCTCTATCCCCATGAGGAAGAACGTCCTGCGTCTTGTGTTGTGCTCGAACATGCGCAGAAAGAAGAATGGGAAACGGTATACACCTTGCTCGAAGAACTGCTAAAGCACGAAGACCTCCATCTCATCGCCTGGTTTCAGATCGCCGGCTTTGAGATGTTCAATAAAATGAAGGACAATGATGAGGTACACCGCATTCTTGCAAAATATGGTATCAAAGTCAATCTCATCCCGAAAGAGATCGAACCTGAAATATAGTAGCCTGACTCAGTGAAAGTTGTAATTTCAGACCATCGAAAGATATCTGCCTTACCCAAAATCAATTAAAATGAAAATCAAAATGAAAATTAAAATCTTAGTCACATTTTTCTTCCTGGTTCTCCTATGCTCACTTTCTGCGCAGAATCGCATTCTAAAGGCTACTCCTGTAGCAGTAGAATCAGGTATTGCTGTTTCGGATAGTGGTGTTCAGCGTCTTATTGTCTGGCTGGACGATCTGGATGCTCAACTCAAGGCTGAAGCCCCGCACAAAGGAATGGCGGCTCAGACTGCAAACCTGAACCTCAGCAAAAGCAACATCAATAAAACAAAAGGTAATGTGAAGGACGTCTCCGCTGCTCTTGATAAACTGAAAAGAAGTATGCCTGCAAAACACAGTGCTGCACTTGCTGCTTTGCAAAAAGCGCTTGCTGATCTCGAGTCTCCCATCACGGAGCTTTATCATTCGCTACTGAATCTCGGAGAGAGGTATGCATCGAAAGCAGCTGAATTGAAAACAAGGCATGATACGGTGAAGAATTCGATTGGGAATATCCGGTAGGAAGAATAGTAAACAGTAATCGGTATTCGGTAATCGGAAGAGAAGAGTCAACCTTGCGGCGTGCTTGCACCCGCCCCAAAGGGACTCCTTGGGAGCGAGCGTTTGCGGGCTGGAGAATTAACTCTAAATGCCCGCCTGCCACGCCCGTACCGAATTACGTTCGGGCGGGAATGACACAGTCTGGCAGGTAAAATGCAAAAGTGCAAAGCCAACTTTGCGGCGTCCCTAAGGACCCACGAGCGTTGACGCGCGTGGACAAATGGTAAAAAGCCAACAGATCATAGGTAACAATTTGACCCTTTGATTGATACCGTGATATGCAATTTCATCTAGATAAAAAAATCAGAACATGAAAACAAGAATCTTCGGAGCATCCTTCATGATAGCCCTGATGCTTGCTTTTGGCAATAACGCCTTTACCCAAAACCCTGAACCTCCTCCACCAGGTGACGAAATTGCCGGACAGAAAGCAAAGGATGCGGCTGCTGCAAAGAAGGCTGCAGAAAATGAGAAGGCCAATAAGAAAGCGATCGACGAGATTGACAAGAAACTCAAAAATCTTGATGAGCTCAAGGATGCCGACAAGATCAAGGCCTTGAAAGCCATGAAAAAATATCTTGAAGATCATCTGACGGAAGATCCTGCCACTGCATTAGAAAATGCTGCAAAAGCAGCTAAGAAGGCAGTTGCTACCGGTGATAAGATCAAAGACGCGGAAAGCGAAAGCATGGTAGATAAATTAAGATCTGATCTGTCAAAAGAGATTTTCGGGCTTGTCGTGGAAGCCAGGGGTACCGGCCAAACCACCGGCCACATCGCAAACCTCTCAGTCACCAACAACGGTGATGTACCGCTCGACGTCATACCTCAGATCTTTTTCATTCCTTCTGAAGGACAATATCAATCATATGTGGGTCGTATTCCCGAAGGAATCACTGTCCCTCCCAAGGGCACGGTGTCAATCCCGGTGAACGGATATTGTGCAGATGTCACTAATCCTCCTATACCTGCCGGCACTTCCTTACCTCCTTTGGATACATGGGTACCCGTGCTCGATCCGTCTTTGCCTTCCGAGATACCTCATCCCACAACTCCGGCAGGCGGCAGTAAGCCACCAATGGAAGGAATACCGTTTTTTGTCATCGACAGTGATCCAGTGAAGCCCTTCACTCCTTCTTCTGTTCCAGGTATCACAACATCTCCGGGATTCAAACCTCAACCTACCTCAAGTACAGATATCACCACCACCTGGCCGGGTACAGATATTCCGGTAGGAGGGACATTCATTCCGGGAACCAAACCGGAGATCATCGCTCCGGTGCTTGTAGGAGCGTTAGTGTTGATTGAATATGCTACCGAGGCGATTCAACGGGACGGTCAGTTTCCAACGCCTTTTTCACCTGACCCCGTGCGGGAACGAGAAGCAATTATTCAACAGACATTCTGGATCTATACTGCTGCGCTCGAAGGAAAGAAGTATGAGAAAGAGGATTTCTCGGATAATGTCTACGATCAGTTTGAAAACTCCACAGGCAAGACAGTTGCGGCATTGCCTCCGGAGCAAAAAAAAGAAGTGGATAACGGAATTACGGATTTCTGGAATACATTTCAGGCAACCGGCGTGCAAGCCAAAGTGCTGGCTGTTTCCAAACCGGAAGGCATGACGACGGCGCCGATCGACCCGCACCAGACAATAGCTGATCCAGGCGATCCGCCAGTACTGATCAAGGATGAGAAGACGCAAAAACAATGCGAATGCGGCAATATTTCCTTTGATCTGTTGGTATGGAATACTGAGGTTGTGCCACCAAACGGATGGCGGGGTGTACAAGAAAATAAATACCAATCAAAAGTCGATGTCGGCAGCAAGGCTGGTTTACCGGATCACGAAATCAAAGCCGGAAAGAAAGGACTGAAAAAAGGAAGCGCACAAATCGTGGAGCTTAAGAATATTGAATTCGGTTGTTCTTGCGTAGAGATCACAGAGGCCATCAGCGACGCCATTGCGGCTCTGGCAAAACTGGAAAAATCAAATCGAACGAAATTAGACAGAGCCAAAAGTGATTTAGTAAAAAAGGAAGCAGATCTTAAGGCGGCAAAGGAAAAACTCAGGCCAGTTAAGGCAACGATCGATAGACTCACACGTGAAGTCGATGACCTTATCGCTAAAGTGAAGGAACTGGAAACTCCAATCACTGAAAAGCAAAACGAAATAGAACAGCTTAAAAAAGATGCAACCGTCTCCGATTGTCCCGCATATGAATCTGCTGACAAACGGATCCCTTTTCCATCTGTCAAGGTGACGAGCGATGGGAAAAACGTCGATGGTAAATGGGGAGACGCCCCGAATGTCTGGGACTATAAATTCACAGTGATAAAAGGCGACGCTGCCCTTGAATGCAAAATTGTGATAAGCTTTTATTGTCAAGGTGAAGAGTGCAAAGAGGTGCAATGCAGCCGGACGATTGTAATCAAGATCGATGAATAGGATGAGTTGTTTCGGCAGGAGTGGATAAGTGAATGAACCCTGGGTGCCTTTTCTTGAAAAAAATGACAAAAGTTTTTGTCCAATTGTTAACTCAGAAGCATCTGACAACGAAAATTGATAGGGTATCATTCGATCGTATTCGTGGATATAAGTCAAAAAACATCATCAATGAAAACGCTTATCCTTCTTTTGCGCATTGTGGCCGCAATTCTCTGCGGCAGCCAACGAACAATTGCCCAAACTGAGCCACTCCGGGCGTCCACAGGACCTACGAGTTTACCTGCCGATAGGCATGGAGTTAGCTGGGCCGGCAACAACGAAATAATAAAGTTTCACCTTGCGTATTTAAACAAAACACACTCGACATGAAGGTCATACTCAGCATTCTTTTCATTACGCTTATTGGAAGCTCAGGTTATGCCCAGGATCCGGACGCTGGTGAGAGCACGCAATATGTTACAGTGAGTAGTTCCAATCCCGATGCTGTCGTTATGGATGGCACCGATTTTTTTGAGGCGGAGCCAATCTGTATGTTAATACAGAATCAGTCCGTGACCATGTTAGATTCTACAGACGGAGAATATGTGATGATACGCTTTCTATGTGATGGTAAAACTGTGGAAGGTTGGGTGAAGAAAATAATCTTAGCTCCTAAACCATTAGAAAATAAACCCAGAGTGACCGAATCCGGCTCCACTGGTTCAGGTGTAGCTATTGGAGGTAGTGCTTCAATTGCGCCAGGACTACCGGACATGGATCCAGGTATTGAGGCAAAGGGAACTGGGCAAACGACAGGTCATATCGCAAACCTTCTGGTGACAAACAATGATTCGGTTCCAATAGTCACGGTTGCACAAACAGTTTACATTCCATCCGGTGGACAGTATCAACCCTATATCGGGCGTATTCCGGAAGGAGTCATCATTCCTCCAAATGGGACCGTGACGATTCCTCTGCCTGGCTATTGTGCCGATCCACATGTGCCACCAGTCTCAAATGGTGCTGATTTTCCATCACCAGGGGAGAATTGGATTCCCGTAGGTGAACCTCAGGTTCCATCCGGATCAGATGATGGAGTTCCGGTAATCCTGATCAATACCGATCCGGTGCCCTCATTCACGCCAGCAACTATCCCTGCAATCACATCAACACCTGCTTTCACTCCATCGAACAAACCTGATGGCGATATTGTGATCACCTGGCCTGGTACAGATTCGCCGGTCGGCGGTACGCTGAATCCCGAAACAAATCCACGTCACTATGCGCAGGTGATTGTCGATGTTCTCGAGCGATTGGAAGATGCGGTCGTGATCATTCAGGAAGATGAACAGTATGATACACCATTTTCTCCCGATCCTGTGAAAGAAAGAGAAGCTATCATTCAGCAAACGCTATGGATTTTCTGTGCGAGTATCACCGGTGAGCCTTATGTTGAAGAGGATTTTGAAAAGAATGTTTACGGACAATTAGAAGAACGAACAGGGAAAACCGTTGCATCGTTACCAACTGAGCAAAAAGAAGAATTAGATAGTGGTATCGCAGGCTTCTGGAATGTTTTTCAGGCGACAGGCATAGAAGCCAAGGTGATTGAAGCAGAACCGGAACCAGAAGAACTACAACCACCGGTTGAAATCTCTGAAGATGTCGGAGGCTGTGCAGGAGATATCAACCTGACGATGAGTCCGCCCTATGAAGTCGATATGAAGATTACATCAGAATGGGGAAATGCCGAAGAGAGACAAGCCGCTATTCAGACAGTACATGACGCATTGGCTCAGGATGTGGAGATCACTGCTGATGGCGCTTTTCAGTCCTATGATATCAACCGTCATCCGACAAGCTCAACAGCCTTTTGGAAAGCAGGAAATGTAGGTGGTTTTGCATCAGC
>DATDQA010000071.1:0-19671 GCA_035292505.1 Saprospiraceae bacterium
GCTGGATGATGTCGTGTCAGGGCTCTATGTATGGCATATCCTGGAAACGGATGGAAAGGTGGTAGGGATGGGGAAGGTGATTGTACAATGAGGGTGGAATGGAGCAAAGTACATAAGTCCAAAAATTCAACTCACGCGTAACATGTATTTGGCGAACAGCCAAAAGCGAATAGCCAACAGCATTTCTTTCTTATCCTTCCAACGCTGCAGCACCACCTACAATCTCGGAGAGCTCCCTGGTGATCGATTCCTGACGTGCTTTATTATAGTTGATACGCAGTTCTTTGATCATCTCTTCTGCATTCTCGGTGGCTTTGTCCATGGCAGTCATCCGTGCGCCATGTTCTGATGCATTGGTATCGAGGAGAAATCTCTGGAATTGAATCTGCAGAATATTGGGAACAAGTTGTTGAAGCAGCGTCTCCTGTTCCGGTTCGAAGATGTAGTCTGCGCGTGATTTCGTTTCGGACTTTTCAATCTGCACCGGCAGATACGACGTGAACGAGGCATACTGTGTTGCGGCGTTTTTGAAGACTCCATACGCGACATCGACAGCATCATACTGTCCCTGCGCAAATGCATCCATGATACTGCGCGCAACCACCGAAGTATTATTGAATGAAAGATCCTGGAAGAGATGTACATGATCGCGTATGATCGTACAGTCTTTATAATATTTGCGGAAGAAATCAAATCCTTTCTTTCCGATACAGAGAATAGACAGGTTTCCATTTCTCCGCACATCAGCATATTTGGTTTCAATAGCGAGTAAGGCAGATTTGATCACATTAGTATTGAAGGCACCGCACAGACCCCTGTTGCTGGTCACGACAACGATCAAAGCCTTTTGCACCTCACGCGATACACCATATGGATTGCTCACGCTGCCATCTACATTGGTGAGGATGTTTTTTAGCATATGGTTCAGCTTCAATGCGTAGGGACGCATCCGTGTAATCGCTTCTTGCGCTTTACGCAACTTCGCCGCTGACACCATTTTCATGGCACTGGTGATCTGTTGCGTGGAACGCACAGATTTCATCCGCTCCCTTACTTCTTTAAGCTTACCACTCATGTACTATTCTTTTTCTTTTCTCCGCCTTAAAATCCTATTCTCCGCCTTAAAAGGCGGAGCTACTCTCTACTTACTTTTTGTATTGTCTTGTCAGATCAGAAGCAATCTGCTCCATGATATTTGTAGCCTCATCGGTCATCTGACCTTTGCGCAGAGATTCAATGACTTGAGGATATTGTTTTTCGAGGGCCGTCAGATAGAGTTCTTCGAACTCGTGAATTTTATCCAATGGCACATCTTTCAGCAAGCCTCTGGTCCCGAGATAGATGATGGCAACCTGCTTCCCAACAGGTACGGGAGAATACTGTGCTTGTTTGAGAATCTCCACATTCCTGCGTCCTTTTTCAAGCACGGATAGCGTCGACGCATCAAGGTCGGAACCAAACTTCGAGAAGGCCTCCAGTTCACGGAACTGTGCCTGGTCTAGTTTCAATGTTCCGGCGACTTTCTTCATGGATTTAATCTGTGCATTTCCACCAACCCGCGATACTGAGATACCTACGTTGATCGCGGGACGAATACCTGAGTTGAACAGGTTTGACTCGAGGAAGATCTGTCCGTCTGTAATTGAAATGACGTTTGTCGGAATATATGCCGATACGTCTCCTGCTTGTGTCTCAATGATGGGTAGTGCTGTCAGTGAGCCGCCGCCCTTTATGAGCGGCTGACCTTTCGCATCCCTGGCATGCTTCAGTGAGGCAGGGAGGTCATTCATGCTGCGGGCGATGTCGTCGTTGTTGATGATTTTCGCTGCACGTTCAAGTAGTCGACTGTGGAGATAAAATACATCTCCCGGGTATGCTTCACGGCCAGGAGGACGTCTCAGAAGAAGCGATACTTCGCGATACGCTACTGCCTGTTTCGATAAGTCATCGTAGACGATCAGGGCAGGACGACCGGTATCCCTGAAATACTCACCGATAGCCGCTCCAGCGAACGGCGCGAAGAATTGCAGTGGTGCAGGATCTGCGGCCGAAGCAGAGACGATCACGGTAAACGGTGAAGCACCCGCCTCTTCCAATGTCTTCGCAACCTGTGCCACAGTAGACGATTTTTGCCCGGAAGCCACGTAAATACAGTACACAGGCTCACCCCGCTCATAGAATTCCTTTTGGTTGATGATTGTGTCGACGGCGATTGCAGTCTTCCCGGTCTGGCGATCACCGATGATGAGCTCTCGTTGACCCCTGCCAATGGGGATCATGGAGTCAATTGCTTTGATCCCTGTTTGAAGTGGCTCGCTTACGGGTTGACGATAGATTACACCGGGAGCCTTTCTTTCCAAAGGCATCTCAAATTTGGTACCCCCAATAGGACCCCGTCCATCGATCGGCTCACCAAGGGGATTGATGACGCGACCGAGGAATTCTTCGCTCACCTGGATGGAAGCAATCCTCCGTGTACGTCTGACGGTCGAACCTTCTTTAATACTATCGCCAGAACCCATGAGCACGACACCTACGTTGTCTTCTTCCAGGTTCAGGACAATTGCCTGAACACCACTTTCGAATTCCACCAGTTCACCCGACTGTGCTTTTGTCAGACCATACACACGGGCGATCCCATCTCCTACCTGCAACACCGTGCCTACCTCCTCCAGTTGTGCTTCTGTCTTGAAGCCGGAAAGTTGCTCTTTGAGAATCGCAGATATTTCATCTGGTTTGACTTGTACCATAATTTCTTCTTTCTGTTAGATTAGAATGATTCGTAACTGTTTTTGACAAAGCCCTTCCGCAACTGTTCAAGTTGATGAGCGACACTGGCATCATAGAGTTTATCTCCAAATTCCAGAATAAATCCACCCAGTATCGCGGGATCTATATGCGTATTGATTTCCACATTTGGAAATGTCACTCCTGAGGCACGGATTTTCTGTTTGATTTCTTCCAGTCGTTCAGCGGTTACCGACGTGGCTGTTGTCAGCTTCACATTAGAAATCTTTTTGATCTCGCGATACTGTTCCAGGAAAGCCTGTGCGATTTCTGCGAGATAGGATTCGCGACCTTTGCGCAGAATGATATCGAGAAAGGCATTGGATAACAGATCAAAGTGCTCCGTAAAGAGTTTTCCGAAAATCTTCCGCTTTGTAGAAGTATGTACGATCGGGCTTTTTAATAATAAGCGCAGATCGCGGACTTGTGCAGCCTGGTGAAAATACTCCACATCTTCCTTGACTCGTTCCAGTTTGTCCTGTTCAATCGCCAGATCGATCAGTGATTTCGCATACCGTGCTGAAAGGCGTTCTGCTGACATGCTTTGGACTAGTTGAGTTTAATTTCCTTCACGAGTGTATTCACCAGTGTTTGTTGCGCCTGATCGTCTTTGAGCTTAAGCCGCAGTACCTGCTCAGCAATATCCAATGCCATGTTTCCCACCTGGTTTTTCACCTCGATGAGAGCTTGTTTTTTCTGACTCTCAATTTCAGCCTTCGCGCTCGTGACAATCTTTTGTGCTTCATCCCTGGCTTTGTATTTGGATTCCTGCACGATTTGTTCGCCGGCGTCCTTCGCGTCTTTCAGCATTCTGGCCCTTTCCTCGCGGGCAGACGCAAGCAACTTTTCATTTTCAGCCTTCAGATTAGCCATTTCCTGGCGAGCCAGTCTAGCCTGATCCAAAGAGGATTGGATGTCGAGTTCGCGTTTTCTCAAGGCGCTTGCGATCGGTTTGAAGGCAAAGCGACCGACGATACCCCAGAAAAGCAGGAAGATCACGGTTGTCCAGAAAATGAGCCCGATGTCAGGTTTTATTGGATCAAAATCCATCAAATAAAACATATGAAACGTATTTAAAGTGAATACTTGTCCTTGAATGGACTTTAGGCCACCAATGCCAGGATAATCGCGATAAGGCCAATTCCTTCTACGAGCGCTGCCATGATCAACATGTTTGCGCGGATGTCTCCGATAGCTTCGGGTTGCCTTGCGATTGCTTCCATTGCCTTACCACCGATGTAACCCACACCGATACCGGCACCAATTACAGCGAGACCAAATGCTAATGTTGCTATTGAACCAGTCATAGTATAAATAATTTTTTTACGTTGTTTAAAAAATTTGATTGTTTAAATAAAAAATCATGATGCATCAAATAAATCAATGATGCTCTTCAGCCACCGCCATACCAAAATAGGATGCGGAGAGTATTGTAAAAATAAAAGCCTGTATGAATGCAACAAGCAATTCTATCGCAGACATGAATAACGTCAACAAGACAGAGACCACGGCACCTCCATATCCACCAACGACACTATCTCCCATTTTCCCAAAAATGAAAATCAAGCCAACAAAACTCAGGATCACAATGTGACCAGCAGTAATGTTCGCGAACAATCGCACCATGAGCGTAATCGGCTTGAGAAAAAGGCCAATGATTTCAATAGGCGTCATCAGTAACTTTACAGCAAATGGAATACCTGGCATCCAAAAAATATGTTGCCAGTAATTCCCCCTTCCATTCAGGTTGGTAATCAGGAATGTCAAAAGCGCGAGCACTAAAGTGACCGCAAGATTACCCGTCACATTCGGATTTCCGATAAACGGTACTTGTCCAATAAGATTCAACACCAGAATGAAAAAGAAAATGGACATCAGAAAAGGCATGAATCGCTCATATTTCGGACCAATCACCGACTTCGCTACATCGTCACGGATGAAAATATAGATTGGCTCGATAAACGACTGCAGTCCTCTGGGAGCCATGCCTTCTCGTTTCTTGTAACGCCACGCGATCGACAGAAATACCCATCCCAACAACAAGGCCACGAAGATCATGATCACGACATTCTTTGTAATCGAGAAACTATAAAATGAAGTGAACCCTCCACCGAACAGACCGAAATCCGCAGTACTTGCTGACTCAAGTTCATAGAGCTGGTTTTCAACGCAAGCAAACACAACTGTTCTTTCCTTCCCATCGACCATCCGCTTTTCTTCCCTAAACCCCGAAATGGAAACTTCACCCGATGGAAAGTCCGGATACAATACCGGGTTGACGCGTCTCACTTTGCCCTCGGTAAGCACATAACCGTCATATGTATTTTCCCCATTGCCATGATGTCCATGGATTTGAAACCGGCTTGAAGAAAAAACCGACAAACCCTGATCTTTTGAATAGAGGATACACGGCAGCGGGAAGTGCCAGGGTCCTAACGTATAGATATTCTGATCGGCGATGTGATGGAAGGCAACCGCGCCGGGGTCATATTCGGTAGCTTCATGATGACCAATTGCACACCCCGTGGAATCACCTGTTTGAGTCTCCTGACCAGCGTCTTGATGGTTCTGCGAGAGTCCATTTACAGACAGGAAAAGGCCAAGAAAAACCGCGAAAAAAGCCTTAAAATCAGTGATTTTCATGTACCGGATACCCCTTTTTCAAAATCAGGCGCAAAGGTATGTTTTATCCCCTGATTTGGGGCATGAGTTTGAAATTTTTACCTGAAAATATCAGACCAAGTGCCAACTCAAGTGCAAGAAATCCCCAGAAGGTGAGAGGGTGAGAGGGAGAGAATGTGAGAGGGTGAGAATGTGAGAACGTGAGAGGGTGAGAGAAAACTAATCCAAGCTCAAACTCAAATAGAGCGAAGCGATATCCCGTACTGACCATGGCGAGTGTCTGTATGCAAACGTAAATGGACTTCAGCCTACTTACCGGTAAGTGCGCGAGATTGGTTCGAGCGAGCTCATGACAACCCGGAGCCGACCTCCATCGTCAGGATTCAAGAAGACAGAAATCGAGTTAGAGACAGTACGGTGGAGCCAACGCTCGCTCCAAAGGAGTCCCTTTGAGACGGGTTCTAAGGAAGGCCGCAAGGTTGGCTTCTTTTCTCACATTCTCGCCTTCTCATTTATCCGTGCGCCGACGCTGAAGCCAGCTATGGCGCAAGCATCCGAAGCTTCAGAGGAGGAGCAAGGAGGACTTTCTCACGTTCTATCTGGCGAAGGCTGTGGCGCGCTTTTCGCGAATTACAGTGACCTTGATCTGGCCCGGATACTGCATCTCATCCTGAATCTTCTGGGAGATCATAAATGATAGATCATCCGCATATTCATCCGTCACTTTTTCACTTTCCACAATGACCCGCAGTTCACGTCCGGCCTGAATAGCATAAGCTTTCTGAACTCCATCGTAGCTCATCGCTAATTCTTCAAGTTCACCGATGCGTTTGAGATAGCTTTCCAGGATTTCACGACGCGCACCCGGACGTGCACCGCTGATGGCATCACACGCCTGGACGATGGGTGATACGATATTATTCATTTCGATTTCATCGTGATGTGCTCCTACAGCATTACAAAGTGCGGCATGTTCTTTAAACTTTTCGCACATCTTCATACCCAGCAACGCATGTGAGAGTTCGGTTTCTTCTTCAGCTACTTTGCCGATGTCATGCAGGAGTCCCGCGCGTTTGGCGAGTTTGATTTGTTTTGGATTCAGGCCGACTTCAGCCGCCATGGTCGCACAAAGATTTGCTGTTTCGATGGAGTGCTTCAACAGGTTCTGACCATAAGAGGACCGGTAACGCATCCTCCCCACCATTCGGACAAGTTCAGGAGCAAGGCCATGGATGTCAAGATCGATCACAGTACGTTCACCAATCTCCACGATTTGTTCTTCGAGTTGCTTCTGGACTTTTGCCACCACTTCTTCAATACGTGCAGGGTGTATACGTCCATCGGCGACAAGTTTTTTCAAAGCAAGGCGACAGACTTCGCGACGAATAGGATCAAAGCTTGAGATCACAATCGCTTCCGGTGTATCATCGACTACGATTTCGGCACCTGTGGCGGCTTCGAGTGCGCGGATATTTCTTCCTTCGCGTCCGATAATCTGGCCTTTGATATCATCGCTTTCGAGATTGAATACCGACACGGTGTTTTCAATGGTATACTCCGCACACATCCGCTGGATTGTCTGGATCACAATTTTCTTAGCCTCACGGGCGGCATTGGTGCGGGCCTGATTTACCGCTTCTTTTTCAATCGCCATCGCATCAGTTTGTGCCTTGGCTCTTATTGCTTCCAGGAGTTGTTCCTTTGCAGCAGCTTCAGAGAGTTTTGCAATATTCTCCAACTCGCTGATAAATCTCTCATTTGCAGAATCAAGTTCTTCTTTTTTCTTGGCCAGAATCTTGAGCTGCACGTCAAGATTCTCACGGATTGCATCTATCTCACCTTCTCTTCCTTCAAGGACTTCTGACCTTGATTTCAGCAATTCAGTCCGGGTTTGAATATCCTGTTCGAGTTGAGCCAGCTCAAGTTCACGTTCTTTGATTTCGACTTTGTGCTGTGCTTTATAGTTCTCGTACTCTACTTTCAGGCTTGTGAATTTGTCTTTTGCCTCCTGAATTTTCTTCTGTTTTACCTTCTCATTCTTCCACTCGGCATTTGCGAGAATTTTCTCAGCCTTCGATTCTGCTTCATCGACCATTCGCTGAGACGAAGTACGTGCTTCCTGGATGACAAGGTCTGCTTTGCGATTATTTTCTTCGATCGCCTTCTTCCGAAGATTTTTCAGTACCAACATAGCGATGACGATACCGATCAGGGCACCAATCAAAGCACCGGCGATTAAACCAATTCCACTGTCCATAACTTCATGTGTTTAATATGTTGAGAAATAAACCAGGATGGTTCAGTCAGAAGGAAGAAAGGCGAAAAGACCTATAGCGTAATCCGGAGAATGGAGTTCTCGATTTGATCTGAAACCTCGCGCAGCTCATTAAGACCGGCGAGATCATTTTTCAATTTCGCAGTTTCCAATGCATATGTCAGCAAAGCCATAGATAAACAATCCTGTTTATCCTTTTGTAGGTAAATATTCTGGAGGTTGTGTACTTTTTCGTTAATCTCCTCAATAACCTGCAATACAAGCGCCTCTTCTTCCTCTGTTACCTTGAGCGGAAAAGACCGCCCTGCTATCACCACTTCGATACTCTTCATGTAATGCGCCTTCTATGAAATTTCCTGCATCAGATTGATGCACTTGTCAACCTCCCGTATATACAGCCCAAGCATTTTATCCGTAGCCTTCTTTTCCTTATCACTTAGCTGTCCCTGTATCCTCTGAGACTTCGCTGTTTCCAGTTCCCGGACCAGGATCATCCGATCTTGACTGAGTAAATCCAGGTCTTGTTTTAAAGAAATATTTTCTTGTTTTAATTGTTTGTTTTGTTGCTTAAGAATTTCATACCGATCTCCTAATGCTTTGATTTTTAGTTCGATATCCCGTAGTTTTTGCAATAGTGCTTGCATGCGACAAAGATACATAAATGTGCCGGAGTTTTTACTGTGCCGCGGAAAACAGGGGAAAGGGATGAAGCAGGGGAAATAGAGGAAATCGGAGAAGCCCGAAAGTCCAAAGGCAGACCTCTATGACCGTATAACCTGGACTTGAGAATAGACAGTGTGAAGAGGGAAGCCGAAACGACTGTTCAGTCCAAAAACTGACCTGGCGACAAGAGTTGCCCGGAAGCAAAAAGCCCCACTGTTATACAAGGCAATCGAGGTAGTGATCTTGCGAAGAGTTACTTCTTGTTCAAATTCAGGGAACGATCCTGGTAATCGAAGCGTATCGTTGCGCTTCCAGAACTGTCAGTCGATCACTCTTTCTTTCGTAATGTTCGCCTGACAGCGTACTTGAAATCGCAAACGGCGAGTGGTATCAGGCTTTATAGGTTAAAGAAGAATTTGGAGGCGCCGCTCTCTCTTATCTCAGCACTGCGCCCGTTTCCTTTTTCAGCGCAGAGACAATATTCTCTACAGCTATGTTCACGTCTGTATCAATGAGGGTACGTGTGGCATCTTGAAATACGAGTGAAACTGCCAAAGATCTCTTGTCACCGCCAAGGGCTTCGACATTCTCGTAGATATCGAAAAGATTGCAATCTGTAAGCAGGTGACCTCCAGCCTGAATAATCGTTTTCTCAACCTGGGCAAACGAGATTCGATTGGACAAGACGATCGCAATATCCCGGCGCACAGCAGGGAATTTTGCAATTTCTGTGATCTCAAGTTTCCCTTCTGAAGATAGGTTCAACAAAGCCCCCATACTGAAGTCCGCAAAGAATAAGGGGTTCTTCACATCATATTGCTGCATGACAGCACGGCTGATCTTACCATAGGTCACAATCGGCTTATGATCACTCCTATATTCCAAGGCATATTCCCACAGAGGTTCATTGTTTTCAACGATTTGTTCCGGGACAATTCCCAAGTGCTCCAGAGTCAGGTGTACATATTTCTTGAGGAAGTAAAAGTCGACTCCTGCGTTTTTATTACGCCAACCTGATTTGAGTGGACTCCCACTCATAGAAAGCGTCATTCCCTCTTCTTCGTGTATGTGGCCCTCCTTCAACCGATACGTTCTACCAAATTCGCAAAGCATGAGGTCGGACTGCATGCGGTTCTGATTGAACCGGATGGTCTCTAATGCCGTGGTCAGCATGTGATGTCGCATCATGTCGAGATGGACATTAGAAGTATTATCGATGAGGATGCGTGCATCCTGCGTGATTTGCAACGGTCCTTGTTCATATTGACGTGATTCAACCAACGACATCCCCATACTCTCAAGGAATCCCTGTGCGGCAAGAAAATTGCCAAGTTCATCACGCAAAGTACTCAGCGTCTTGCGTGACGCGATTGTCAATGCAATCTCCATCTTCGCTTTCATCTGTACATGATCGAAGCCATAAATGCGCAGGATTTCTTCAATGACATCCGCCTCACGGGTCACATCAGCTTTATTCGTGGGTATTGATACAGTAATGGCATCGTTATCCTGGCTCACGACTGACATTTGTAAGGCTTCAAAAATCCGCAGCACTTGTGCTTGTGACAACTCAATGCCGGTGAGCCTGCGAATCATTTTCCAACGCACAGGCACCTGTACCTCCTTTACGGGTACGGGATAGATATCAACGACTTCTGAGGCAATCTGTCCACCAGTTATTTTCACGATGAAGTCCGCGGCGCGTAAAAGGGCGTCCCTGCAAATGTTTGGATCCGTTGTTTTCTCAAACGTGCGTGCAGCCTCCGTGCGTAAATCATGCCGCATGCTCGTGCGACGAATCCAATGCGGATGAAAGTGTGCCGATTCCAGAAAAACGGTTGTGGTGTTTTCAGAAATTCCGGTTCCAATTCCTCCATATACACCGGCGATACACATCCCATTGCTTTCTCCGTCACAGATCATCAGGTCATCCGCCGCAAGCGTGCGTTGCACCTGGTCCAGCGTGACAAAGGGAGTACCCGCAGGCAGGGTTTTTACAATCACTTTATGGTTTTTGATCTTATCGGCATCAAAAGCATGGAGTGGCTGGCCCATTTCATGAAGCACAAAATTCGTGATATCCACAATGTTGTTAATTGCACGGACACCAATTACCCCAAGACGGTCCTGCAACCATTTTGGTGACTCCCCGACTCTGATTCCGCTGATCGTTACTCCGCAATAACGTGGACATGCCTCAGGATTATTAACTTCAACTGTAATGGGATAATCGGCTGTTTTTGAATTATGCTCTGGTATTTCGGGCAAACATAATGCTATGGAACTTCTATTGACAGAATACCATGCTGCCAGATCACGGGCAACACCCAGAACACAAATGGCATCCGAACGATTGGGAGTGAGTTCAATGTCTATCACATCATCTTTCGTCACTTGATAATAGTCAGCGGCAGAAGTGCCGATGGCAACTTCATCTGGTAAAATGAGAATACCGGAATGATCTGTGCCAAAGCCAAGTTCATCTTCCGCGCAGATCATCCCCTCCGAAAATTCACCACGGACTTTGGCTTTGGCGATCGTCAACGGAGTAGTTTTACCGGTTGGATAGAGGGTAGATCCTACGGTTGCAACCCACACGGTCTGGCCTTTTGCAACATTTGGTGCACCACATACAATTTGTAGGAGAGTCCCCGAGCCGATATCCACTTTCGTCAGGAAGAGACGATCGGCATTTGGATGTTTTTCGCAGGCGATGACTTTTCCGGCCACTACTCCGCGGAGTCCTCCCTTGATGCTCTCTACATGTTCAACTCCACTTACTTCCAATCCCAGGCTGGTAAGGATTGTAGCGATATCAGCGACAGGCAAGTCGACAGGCAAGTAATCCTTTAACCAGTTGTGAGAGATTCTCATCGTTTGTTCTTTGCAAGTACAGGGTCTTTTGGGACGAAGGCCAAAGATAGGCTTTGCCGTCAAGGTTAATTACTCCATGACATGAGTTTCACCGGCCTGCAATACGGTAATATCGCCGGAGTTGGTATTGAGAGAAATAAATGCAATGATATTGCACTGTGCGGCATTCCAGGCCGAGGACATTTCATAAGCAAACTCCACTTCGAATTCCTCTCCAGCTATCAGCGCAGGAGCCAATTCATGGCCGTCGAAAGGAGTCAACATATCGCGGAGCACATGATTATGCACATAGTCCTCGACGACTCCCCCCGCCTCGGAGTCCACCTGGGCATCGATGATCCCGCTTTCAGTAATCATGACAGAGATCCTCAATTCCTCAGGTATGTCAAATTTCGCACGTCCTTCGATCAAGAGATAAAGATGGCGCGTATTTTCCTGGTACGATCTGGAGATGGTAAATTCAACTCTGGGTTCAAGAGCAGATTCCTGCGCAATATAACCGGCCCAGACGTTTGTGCCTTGTTGAAATTCATTATTGAATTTCCGGCGATCGATTACTCCTGCAGGATAGCCTAAATTCGGACCGAGATAATCAAATAATAGTTCTCCTTCATCCGTACGAAAGTCATATTGACCTAGTGGAAAAAACTGGGGGTTTGCAAAGAAATTCGCATGGATAGATACTACGACGAGTTGTTGCTGATAAATGCTGAGAAGATTTTCCAATTCACGGCTTCCTTTTGGGCAGTTTGTACAGCCCTTGCCGGTAAACTCTTCAATCAATACCACGCGTTCTCCTGCAGGGATGACGGGTTCAATCACGCGTGTCCTGCATGAGAGCGTCAGGCAGATCAGGAGTCCTGTAGTCAGCGATAAAGTATTATTGAATTTCACATTCACTGCGTCATGGAATTAAAACTGTGATGATACCTGTAAGCGGAATCCACTGAATGCCGGCTCAAGTCTGCAAATACCTCCTGAACACACAATACCTTCCACCTGTTTCACGAACCTCCCACTAAAGCGATGCGATCCTGTACTATAGATCACGCCGATTGTCGGATAGTGCAACGGATCATTTTTCTTGCCGGTACTATCTTTATATGGCACCACATTCCACATATCAGAGAGCTCAAAGATCCAATGTGGAGCGATGCCTACTTCAACTAAACCGAAAGCCCAGCTTCCGAAATCCTGCCTGGTATACATGTATTGGAGTTCACACCGGATGGATTGTTTTTTACCGATTTTATTCAGATAGTCAGCGTACGGAGTAAGGGTATGGACGATTGGTGCGCCGGTCTTTCCCTGATACCGCTCCTGATTGTACCATTGAACCTGCAGACCTGTGATCAACGTACTTTTTCTTGGTTTTTTAAATGTCGCCTCGGCAAGTATTTCGCGATATAGTAAATGACCATCGAGATCCAGGATATTGGAAAAATTGGCCAGATAGGTCTTCTCCGGCGAAGCACGATATGTCAATTCAAGTTGCTCGCCCAATTCGCCCAGATCCTGGGTTGCCGCAGCATACCGTGCAGTGAGACGATATGTATTGAGCCGCATCATCGGAGGCAGGTAATGAATCAAACCTCTATTTAGAGAAGCAAACGGATCGGCGCGGAAATTAAAATTTGATGTGGCTTTCAATTCCAATGAAGCACCAAACCCTTTGTTTGCATAATTCAATGCGCTGTATACGACATATCCCGGTTCGAGTACAAACTTTCCTACACTTTCACCACCAGTCCAAAGAGAACGCGGCGCATACAAGTCATAGAATGCTTCTTTGGATTTATACGCACCTTCTACATACCAGGTAAATGGTCCTGCCTGCAATGTATTGTAAAGCGCTATGGCGATATTGGAGTATGGAACCTCATCTATAAAATCATCTGGTGTGTATGAGCCCAGTACATCAGCAAGCAAATCCATTTGCACTTCGTTCAGAGTTTTCACCACGAAACCCACGCCGGGAGCTAAGGACCACTTCGCATCAGGATTCCCGCGTGTGAGATATCCTTCAAGGCGTCCACCATACATCCAGGCATCAAATACATTCAGCAGGTCCTTCTGTTTACCACCAAATCCACAGATATTCCAGTTATCATTAAGATAATAACGCGCGCGCAAACCAACTAACGCATTATCAAGAAGCAGGGCGCGCTCTTCATATGCTTTAAAGATGATGCCACTGCCGATCTGATCATAGATATAGCCGGCTGTGAGATCCAGGTTATCCCAACTCTTTGCAATATATACTCTTCCTATACCATACGCTGAGTAAGCATCTGTGGGATTGAGCAGGTTGGAGTTGTGAAACAGATCTATGCGTACTCCTGCATCAAAGGTCCCGTGCCGATACTTGAGATTGATCCAGCTTTCAATTCCAATCAGATCGTCATCATACTGCGGGGTATTTGTCGCTCCGATTTTTTCATCTTCAATAAAAAAATTGAAGTTGGCATCGAAGCTTCCCGAGAACTGTCCCTTTACATCCTGGCTGCGGACAAGAGAAGCCAGAGTCAGTAAGGAAGTCAGAATATAAATACAGCGTATTCCGGGCATCATTGGATGTACGTTAAACTGAGGTTAACGGCATTTGGAAGGGGTGAAAATAAGATAAATTTGCACCCATCTATGAAACGACTATCATTCCTTGCAGCGATTCTCGCCGGGATCATCACGATATCGATGACCTGGATGAGTCCTGATCACTCAACAGGAGGCAGGACATTACCAAATGTTGTCCTCAAGCGCCTGAACGGTGAGACTGTGAATATCCAGGAGTATGGAAACAATGGTAAAATCACCGTGATTAGCTTCTGGGCTTCGTGGTGCGCTCCCTGTAAACGCGAACTGGATGCTGTTGCCGAGCTCTATCCGGAGTGGCAGGAGAAATTCAATGTCGAGGTGCTCGCCGTCACGGTGGACAATGCCCGCGCACTCGCCAAAGTGAGACCTATTATCGAACAAAAGGGCTGGACCTTCGAAATCCTGTCAGACGCAAACCAGGAGCTCCAGCAGGCATTAAACTTTCAGGCCATTCCCCAGACATATGTCGTAGACAAGACAGGAGAGATTGTTTACGAACATTCCGGCTACCAACCTGGAGATGAGTATGAACTGGAGGAGGTGATTGCGGGATTAGAAAAGTAGTGTATAGGGACGGGAATATCTACCGGACCGAAATTTTTCCCGTCCGTCGACCAACCCCCCGAACGGTATCAGGGGATTGCCGGCCTCCCAAAAAAGACACCTACTTCCGGCGGTATTTTGACTTTGATCTTGAGAAAGATTTCGTCCGTATTTTTCTTCCCAAGCTTGTGATACAACTGCTTTGAAGTGTGTATTGTCCTGAGTACGGTGTTCACGTGGATACTGTTGGCATATTTCTCCCGGTAGCTTTCCAGCCGGCCCTGATCAAACAAGCCCGCAGGACCTGAGAGCTCAACTTCGAGGGAGGGGCTGAGGGCCAATGTCACACCGAAGCTCGTGATTTCGAGGCCCATGGATTCGAGTTCGGGAAATACATCGAGCCATGATTCAATGATCGAAATGGTTTTTTCTTTGGCACTATCGCTCAGGTCTGTCATAGTTTCTCTGAGCGTCGAAGTGATCTGAGAAAAGGCCTTCTGGATTTCCTGTTTCATCATGTGCATAAAGATAAGCCAGGTATGTAAAGTGGCACAAGAATAAAGCCAGTCTTTTGGACCGGCCTTACTCGTTCGTTCTCTGTAATTGAATCCCTATTCCTTAAAGAGGAACCACTTCGCTGCCATGGCAAAGTCCGGAGCACACAACATTTTTATGATTGCGTGCTCCGTCCTTCTTCAGCTATCAATAGAAGTCGCCCTGCACGATGTTATTCGGTGTCAGCAACCCTACCGAACTCAGTACTGCATTCTTGTCGTTGTTCGATCCATTGTATTTCACAAGTCCGTCCATATTCACGTCTGCCTTGTTGTAACCGGCTACCACATTATTAGGTGTCAGGATTCCTACGACTGTCAGGATGGCGTTCTTATCGTTGTTGGATCCATTGTATTTGACAAGGTGATCTTTGGTGACATCACCCTTGATCATCGCATAGACACCCGGAGGAGTGACAAAGGTCATGCCTGCATCACCCATAGTGGTAAAGTCCACAATACCCATCGCCGAAGTGAAGTCCACCGTTGCATCAGAGATGAAATCCAGGTGATTGCGATGATGTACAGCCACGAAGTACTCATCCGGAGGGGCATTGAAGGAAACCGGTGATATTCCGTCCACGTCTACGATGTGTCCATCTGACAGGAGCAATGCAGCGCGCGTTGCAACAACCGCCATCGTATTTTCATCCCTGAGCGTCATCAATATCCAATCTGTCATGTTCGCAGGGAGTGATCCTATTACAACTTCGGAACCCGCATAATTGTATGGAGGAACATTGTATGGTTGAGCATTCGGCAACAAGTTGGCGCTGCGTAGTGATGTGGACATTGTGCCATCTGTTTTCAGAGGTCCTGCCAGAAGCAATTCAGCCACGAGCTCTACCTGCTCGGTGCGTGTGATAAACTGTGCGCACAACGCGACATTACCACATTCATCCTCTGCTCTATAGATGCGTCGGATCACCATTTCGCAGTCGCTACCCTCGACAACATCTTCTACCCATTCCACAAGAATATTTTCTTCCGCACTGCAGTCATCTGTGACAGCGACACCATCCGGATCCGGATCAGGTATGAGTTCTTCACAATTAAGATTGATATCTGCAGGACAGATGATATCAGGTTGATGGCTGTCCGTCTCGATCGTGATGATCTGTGTACATGCGTCATTGTTTTCATTTCCACAACCATCCACGGCATCGAACGTCCGTTCAAGCTGCGTCATGCAATCACTCAGGACTGTCATTGTCTCCTCATACATCAATTCTACCTCGGTGCAAGCATCAAATGATTCTGGTTCTGGCACATGTACGAAGCAAAGTCTTGCGACACCGCCAGAAGCAGGCACAGCTGTACCGTAGTAGACTTTCAGTTTCTTCACCCGATTCATCCGCAAGCCGATTTCTTCGAGACTATTATTCTCGGCAATGGTTGCGCTGAAAGGAGTAAATCCAAGAGAAATACCGTTTTCATCGTACAGGAAGATACCCGCACCGGTGTTCACCTGATTTAATTCGAAATCGACACCCACAAAACTCTCTATGAACACAGGCTCACTGAACGTGAAGACGAGCGAGTCGCTCAGCAAATAGTCGTCAGGTACTGGCGATCCAGGTGTCTGGATGATGATCGCATTGCCAACTCCCTGATTATTCGAGTAGGTATAGCCAAAAGGTTCCTCATCATTGAAACCAGGGCCACCATACAGGATGTTGGGCGTACCGAGGTCAATGTCATTTGGATGAGGAGCTGAAGTATTATAGAGCGCAGCATCTGCCAGAACTCCCCCTTTCTTCCATGCCTTGATATCCACCGTGATGTCTCCCATATTCACACTTGACACGATCACAGGAGCAGCAAATGAATTCACCTCAATGTCATCGAAGGTTATGCATGTCTTTTCTGTACAATTCACCTCGAGGTCTTCACATATCACTTCTGGCGCTATGTTGTCTTCGACTGTGATTATCTGCAGACAACTTGTTGTATTACCGCAATCATCCCATGTCCGATACATTCGCGTGAGTGTGTATCCGCATTCGCCCGGAATCACCTGCTCGTCCACTACAGTCACGAAAGGATGATCGTCGCAATCATCAGTTGCAGTGGCCAGGTCGGGAATTTCATCGCCGCAGTTTACGGTCCGATCTTGAGGACAACTGATCATCGGTGGCTCCATATCCCGGATCGTAATCAACTGCACACATGTCACGACATGATCACAGTCGTCTACAGCAGAGAAGATCCGCCTGACCGTCCATTCACATGCTGTGTTGTCGCCTACCATTTCATCCACATAAGTGACCATTATTTCATTGTCGCAGTTATCTTCTACAAGTGCAATCTCTGTCGGCATAGGCTCATTGCATCCGATTGTCACATCATCCTGACATACGAGAGTAGGTGGTATATTGTCCGAGATGTAGATGTGCTGGGTACATGAAGAACTGTTTCCATAGATATCCATTGCGACAAACGTCCGCACAATGACCATCTCACAGTCATCTCCGGAAGGCGCGCTGTCCGTATGGCTCATTGTACCTATGCCGGAGCAGTCTGTTGCTTCTACGTCTTCCTGCGGGAGTCCTTCTTCACATCCCAGCATTACAGACTCAGGACAAGTAATCGAAGGGCCAGTCGTATCCTCAATGAATATTCTTTGCGTACAGCTTGATAAGTTATCACAATCATCACGGGCAAAGAATTTCCGAATGATGACCTGAGGATTACTACCCATCGGCTCACTGTCAATGGGTCCGCTGATGAACGGATTTCCATCACATGCATCCATCACTTCAAAAGAACTGACAGGCAGCGGTTCTCCACATTCGATGGTCGTATCAGGGGCACAGGTGATGACAGGCGGCACGGTATCATCAATGTAGATATATGCCGTACAAGTGCTTGTGTTCTCACATGCGTCGCTCACGTAGAATATCACTTTCAGACCTTCTACCTTGTCGCATGACATGAATTCACTTCCTGGTTGATAATCGTTTGTGACCTCCAAATCTGCATCACAATTATCTATGGCCAGGTCAAGGATTGCATTCTCCTGCTCACCCAACCATACAGTTATTGCTCCTAAGTAATCCCCATCACATTCCAACATCAGGTCTTCTGTTGAGCAGGTGAGTACCGGTGATGTGATGTCATTGATCGTGATCTTCTGTGTACAGGTCACCGTATTACCACAAGCATCCGTAGCACGGTACTTCCTTGTGATTACCGCAGGACAATTTCTGTCATCGCTTACATCACTGACGTGTGTCACTTCATAGCCTGCAATACAGTTATCCGTCACTGTCACATCGTCCGTATCCACTTCTGGTACTTCCTCGATACACTCTACCATCACATCCGCAGGACATACGATCACTGGATCGGTCACGTCATTGATTGTGATCTTCTGTGTACAGGTCACCGTGTTTCCACAAGCATCCGTAGCACGGTACTTCCTTGTGATCACCTTCGGACAATTTCTGTCATCGCTTACATCACTGACGTGTGTCACATCATAGCCTGCAACACAGTTATCCGTCACCGTTACATCGTCCGTATCCACAACAGGTACTTCCTCGATACACTCTACCGTCACATCCGCAGGACATGCGATCTCTGGATCGGTCACGTCATTGATCGTGATCTTCTGTGTACAGGTCACTGTGTTACCACAAGCATCCGTAGCACGGTACTTCCTTGTGATCACCTCAGGACAATGGTTGTCATCGCTTATATCACTGACGTGTGTCACTTCATAGCCTGCAATACAGTTATCCGTCACTGTTACATCTTCCGTATCCACAACAGGTACTTCCTCGATACACTCTACCGTCACATCCGCAGGACATGTGATCTCCGGATCGGTCACGTCATTGATCGTGATCTTCTGTGTACAGGTCACCGTATTACCACAAGCATCCGTAGCACGGTACTTCCTTGTGATTACCGCAGGACAATGGCTGTCATCGCTTACATCACTGACGTGTGTCACTTCATAACTTGCAATACAGTTATCCGTCACAGTCACGTCGTCCGTATCCACTTCTGGTACTTCCTCGATACACTCTACCGTCACATCCACAGGACATGCGATTACTGGATCGGTCACGTCATTAATCGTGATCTTCTGTGTACAGGTCACCGTATTGCCACAGGCATCCGTAGCACGGTACTTCCTTGTGATCACTGCAGGACAATGGCTGTCATCGCTTACATCACTGACGTGTGTCACTTCATAGCCTGCAATACAGTTATCCGTCACAGTCACATCGTCCGTATCCACTTCTGGTACTTCCTCGATACACTCTACCGTCACATCCGCAGGACATGCGATCACTGGATCGGTCACGTCATTGATAGTGATCTTCTGTGTACAGGTCACCGTATTACCACAGGCATCCGTAGCACGGTACTTCCTTGTGATCACCTCCGGACAATTTCTGTCATCGCTTACATCACTGACGTGTGTCACTTCATAGCCTGCAATACAGTTATCCGTTACTGTTACGTCGTCCGTATCCACAACAGGTACTTCCTCGATACACTCTACCGTCACATCCCCAGGACATGCGATCTCCGGATCGGTCACGTCATGGATCGTGATCTTTTGTGTACAGGTCACCGTATTACCACAAGCATCCGTAGCACGGTACTTCCTTGTGATTACCGCAGGACAATGGCTGTCATCGCTTACATCACTGACGTGTGTCACTTCATAGCCTGCAATACAGTTATCCGTCACCGTCACATCGTCCGTATCCACTTCTGGTACTTCCTCGATACACTCTACCA
>DATDQA010000072.1:0-9920 GCA_035292505.1 Saprospiraceae bacterium
TCAAAGGTTATTCCGAGTTATCCACAAAACAAGAGTTGCTAACAAAAAGAAAAAAGTAGCAAAAAAGAAAAAGTAGTAATGGTAATAACGATACTTACTCTCTATTCAAAAAGTCAACCTATTTCAGGCAGGTACAGACTGAGGACTGAGGACTGAAGACTGAGGACTGAGACTCCCAACTACTCCTCCTTCACCTCTATTGCTTTTGTGTCTTCATTCTTCTTTTCATTCCCCAGGTATCCCGGAAGACTCATCCCTGCCATATTGAAAAGGTCATTCATCGGCGGTACAGATTTATAGAGACCGGAAATAAATTTTGATGTGCTATTACCTTCTCCTTCTTGTTGGTTGCCACCTTCCCAGACAGTGACCTTATCGATCTTGATATTTTTTATTGCTTCTACTTGTGTTCTTACAAGTTCAGGGAGTTTATCTGTGATGAGCATGAGGACTGCATCACGGGGATTTCCCCCGGCAGCTTTTACGAGTTCATCAAAGCCCTGTGCTTGTTTCTGAAGTATCTCGTACATGCCTTTTGCCTCTGCTTGTTTGAGCATAAAGATTGCGTCCGCTTCACCTTTGGCAATCCTTCTTGTCCGTTCCGCTTCTGCTTCAGCATCAATCTCTGTTTTCCGTTTGGCTATTTCTGCCTGGACGATCGCATCGGCTTCGCGTGAGGCTTTTTCGCGTGCGGCACGCGCGAGTTCTGCTTTTTGTTCCGCGACATAAGACTCTTCCAGTGCTCTGGCCGCCTGAATTTTTTCTGCAGTCATAGCCATACGCAGGGCCTCTGCTTCCTTTTGGCGACGTTCTGCATTCGATTGCGCAATCCGCACCTGGGCGATGTTTGCACCGTCGATCGCATTTGCTGCTGCTGTAGATTCTCCCACCTTAGCCTGTGCTTCTGCAGCGGAAACCTGTACGCGCATATCCCGTTGCGCAGCTGCATGACCGATGCTGCCATCCCGGTCTTTCTCTGCAACAGATTGTTTGGCATCGTTGATTGCTTTTGCTGCGGCCTCTTTGCCTAACGCTTCGATATAGCCTGACTCGTCCTGGATATCTGTGACGTTGACATTGATGAGTTCTAAACCAATCTTCCGGAGTTCATTTTCCACATTCTGCGATACGTTATGCAGGAATTTGTCGCGATCCGAATTGATCTCTTCGATATCCATTGTTGCGACAACAAGACGGAGCTGTCCGAAGATGATGTCCTTGGAAATATGCATGATATCTTCCTCCGATTTTCCAAGCAAACGTTCGGCGGCATTTTCCATGATGCCGGGCTTCTTTGATATGCCGACTGTAAACCGGCTCGGTACGCTGACACGAATGTTTTGCTTACTCAACGCGCCTCTGAGATCGACGTCGATGGAAATTGGTGACAGGTCGAGGTACTGATAGTCCTGAATCACCGGCCAGACAAAAGACGCCCCACCTGCAAGACATTTGGCACTACCACCTGCACGCGTCTTTCCATAAATCACCAGAATTTTGTCCGACGGACAACGCTTGTAACGTGTCACAAACCAGAAGAGCATCAAGACGGCAAGAAGACCAATTCCGGTTACAAATACGAGTAGAGGTTCCATTATCGATGATTAATTATTGATGATTGATTATTAATGAATGAAAAACGAAGAATGATGAATAATGAATGAAGAAATGACATGAAAAGTGACGCAATGACTAAATGAGATTATTGTTCTATTTCCAGGATGACGGGTTCTACTAATAACACTTCATTTTCGAGTATCTCAACAACCCGCACCTGGCTGCCTGTCATCAGCGATTGCCCTTTTGTCTCAGCATCGAATTCATGCAGGGATCCGTCGACGACGATGTGTATTTTTCCTTTCCCCTCAAGATTTTGTGGGATAGAAAGATATACCTCACCGGTTTGTTCAAGTGCATTGAGCACATCTACCGTTCCTGACTTCTCCATCTGCGCAAACTTATAAATCATGTATGCAACCACAAACATTGCTGTGCTTCCCGCTAATGCGGAGATTGCTGTAGCAAACACGAGTCCGCGGCCTTGCGAAAGAAGATATACCCCTGTCCAGCCAAAGAACGTAAAAAAGGCAATGATACTCCGGATCGAAAACGCCGAGAAATCCTTGTCTACACTAAAGTCATGTGCCGACCCATGATCGACTTCTACATCCGCATCGCTATCGGTATTCAATCCCAGAAGGCTGAGTCCAAACATGATTATAAACAACACGGAAAACAGCAATGCGATAATCCAGAACACATGTTGTGCGGGACTGAGCAGCTGCCACCATTCATCAAGAGTAAACAAAAGGAACATGTGATGATTTTGTGTTTATACAATATCGGGTGGATAATAATTTTTCAATGCCCAGAGTTCACCGACGATTCCTGCGATTTAATCGTCCAAAGATGGACAATAGATGTTACCATGTCGTCGCCTTCATATCCTTGATTGCACGCAGAATATCACGACGGGAGACCTGGCCGACGAGCTTTCCATTATGATCTATCACAAGTAGTCTTTTGTAGGGTGTGCGCAGAAAGATAGTTGCCGCATCGATGACATCTGCATCCACGCTAATCGTCCGCATCACATTGGTCATATACACATCAACAGTTGCCTTACCACCCGGTTGATTGTGATAGGCGTCCTGGACAATGATACTCAGACAGTCCTTGTCATCGATAAGCCCCACGATTTCTTTATTCTCATTGAGCACCGGAGCGCCGGTGATCCCTTTCTCGAGAAATGTGTTGATCACGGTATCGATTTCCGTATCGGGACGGAATGTGATCAGATTCGTCACCATATAATCTGAAATGGGTGCACCCTTGAGGGATCGTGATTCCGGTGGTTTCGGCTTCTGGATAAAGTTTTTCATACTCAGGTTGTTTAGTAATCTTTTGATGTGGCGCTGGGTCAAAAGATAGGGAATTCCATCGAGAGACCTAAATCTGAACATGAAGAAGTCCTTTGCTGATGTTCACTACCTTTGGATTTTCCATCAAAACAGATACACCCAACCAGAGATGGTCGAGATCAAGCTTTTTTCAGGAACATCTTCAAGATACCTCTCAGAGCGCATTGCCGATTACTACGGATACTCTCTCGGACAGATGGAGTTGTTGCAGTTCAGTGACGGTGAGATGCAGCCCGTCATCCAGGAATCGGTCCGCGGATCATATGTATTCTTCATCCAGTCGACGTTTGCACCCGCAAGCAATCTTCTTGAGCTTTTATTGATGATCGATGCAGCTAAACGTGCTTCTGCCGGGTATATTACTGCCGTAATGCCATACTTTGGGTATGCAAGGCAGGACCGCAAAGACAAACCACGCGTACCTATCTCCGCCAAACTCATAGCGAATCTACTCGAGGCGGCCGGGGCTGACCGGGTGATGACAATGGATTTTCATGCAGACCAGATCCAGGGATTTTTCGATATTCCAGTGGACCATCTCAAAAGCAATGCAATTTTTGTCCCTTACCTGGAGGAGCACGACATGTCATCGGTCATCTTTGCCTCCCCGGATGTAGGTGGAGTAAAACGGGCCCGCAAATACGCGAATCACTTCAGTTGCGATATGGTCATCTGTGATAAATATCGTCGCCGTGCCAATGAGGTTGCAGGGATGACCGTCATCGGGGATGTCGAAGGTCGCAACGTAATCCTGATCGATGACCTGGTGGATACGGCAGGTACACTTGCAAAAGCTGCGCAGGCCTTGCTGGAGAAGGGTGCCCTGTCGGTAAAAGCGATGTGTACCCATCCGGTACTCTCGGGTAAGGCCTATGAAGTCATTGAAAATTCACCCCTGACAGAGTTGATTGTGACAGATACCATTCCGCTTAAGTCGCGGTCTTCCAAAATCAAGGTGATTTCCTCTGCCAAACTATTTGCGCGGGCAATCCGCAACACACACGAGCATCGGTCGATATCAGCCCTGTTCGTGGATGAGCTTTAAGGGCGAAATGGATCAAAGGATAAATGGATGAATCAATGCCTTTTGATCCCGCGGGTTGATCGTTTGATACGTTCACCGATTTACCGATTGCCGATTACCGATCCCCGATCCCCATTTCCCCGCTTACTAATTACCGCTCACCGATTTACCGATTCACCGATTTACCGATTCACCGATTACCGATTTACCGATTTACCGATCACCGATTACCGTTCCGCCCTTCTGCCGTTCCGCCCTTTCCTGTATATATTTTTCTATCTTCGCGCCCGCTTTTAGAATATCGAATACGCTTTCAGCCATGGAAAACATCGTCATCCCTGCACAAAAACGCACCCACTCAGGCACAAAAGAAGCCGCAATCACCAGGCGAGGTGGGTTGATCCCTGCTGTTATCTATGGCGGCAAGGAGCCCATGAGTGTCACTGTCAATCTGCACGACATTCGTCATGCCGTCTATACTCCTGATTTTCATCGCGTGCTTGTCGATGTGGAAGGTGACAAAGTGCCATGCATTCTCAAGGATATACAATATCATCCTGTGAGTGACGCGGTCATCCATATCGATTTTCTCAGGCTTGAGGAGGGTCGCAAGGTGAAAATAGATATCCCTGTGAAGTTCACAGGCGTGTCTGCGGGATTGAAGGCAGGAGGCAAGCTGATGCAGAAACTACGTCGCATTAAGATCAAGGCATTGCCTGAGCATCTTGTCGACGTGATCACAATGGATGTGACCAATCTTCAACTCGGTCAATCCGTCAGAATCAAGGATATCAAACTCGGAGAAGGCATTGAAATTCTCAATCCACTCAACATTCCTGTAGCTTCCGTTGAAATACCACGTGCATTGAAAGGACCTGAAGAAGTTACTCCTGTTGCGGGAGCTACACCAGTTGCTGGTGCAGTACCTGCTGCTGGTGCTACACCTGCCGCTGTCGTACCAGGTGCTAAAGGTGCCACACCTCCTGCTCCTGAAGCTGCAAAGAAAGAGAAGGAAACTCCCAAGAAGGAAGAAAAGAAAGGCGGAAAGAAGTAGTTTAGATTTTATTTCGCCGTTTATACCATGCAGCCATTACGTGTTCATTACCTGCAAACGGATTTGCATTGGGAAGACTTTCAGGCAAACCGTACACATCTTGAACCGAAGCTCTCTACACTTCGTGGCCATTCTGATTTGATTCTCCTCCCTGAGATGTTTGGCAGTGGATTCACCATGCAGCCTGAACAGGTTGCACAAGAGATGTCTGGTGAAGCTGTGTCGTGGATGCAAGACATGGCAAAAGAACTGGATGCGGCAATCATGGGAAGTCTTGTGATCAAAGAAGATCAGAATTATTTCAACAGATTGATTTGTGCAGAATCAGATGGTTCTGTCAGCTTCTATGATAAACGGCATTTGTTTTCCTATGGCGGCGAAGATAAATCTTATACGCCCGGGCGTCATCATCTCATATTGACCATTAAAGGGTGGCGCATCCTCGGATTGATTTGTTACGACTTGCGGTTTCCCGTATGGAGCAGGAATGTGTGGAACTATGATCTGCTTGTCTATGTGGCAAACTGGCCGGTGACAAGAATTGATGCATGGCAGACGTTATTGAAAGCACGTGCGATTGAAAACCAATCCTATGTGGTGGGAGTCAATCGTGTAGGCAGCGATCCGCTTGACATTAACTATCCGGGAATGTCTGCTGTATATGATATGGCAGGAAATTTGCTACATGAGTCAGGATCAGGTGAAGAAATAGGAGCCGTGACCTTACAGTATGATACTCTGCATGACTACCGCAATCATTTCTCGTTTTTGCATGATATGGATAGGTTTCAGATCGGGTGATGATGAATGATGGATGATGAGTGATGAATGATTATGAATGATGAATAATCAGTCGAGGATTGTGTTTACTACGAAAACAGCTAATCTTAAGAAAAGCCACGAAGGCACAAAGGCACAAAGTGATTTGTTTTTCTTCGTGTCATTGAGACTTTGTGGCATCATTTAAAAATCAAGAATCAGGAATTGAGAATTTATTAATACATTACTTCGTCCAACTGTGAAAGAAAAGAACCGTCGCCAGGCAATGTATTTCCGTATTGTCACCCTTTCCGGAATGATGCTCATGGCATCTACCTCCTTGCGTAGCGCATCGGGTAATGATCCACGTGCTTTGCTCTCCAGCCCTACGGGCAGAGCAATAAGTTTAGATAAGCGACAGAGTATAGTTCAATATGCCACGAAATTTGTTGGCACTCCATATCACTATGGGGGTACCTCATCAAAAGGTTTCGATTGTTCAGGATTCACGTCGTTTGTGCTGAATAATTTCGGTATGGCCGTACCCCGCACGTCCAGCGGACAGTCTGTCCTCGGACACGCAATTACATTTGATGATGCGAAGCCGGGCGATCTCCTGTTTTTCGGTCGTGGCAGGCACATTGAACATGTAGCCCTTGTTGTAGACAACGACAAGAAAGGACTTCAAATGGTCCATAGCAGCAGTTCGCATGGAGTCATGATCGAAGACATGCGGCAGTCTTCTTATTGGAAGAAACGGATCATGTTTGCGGTGGATCTGGCTAGTCTGTGACTTTACACTTCCGAATGTGAATCATGTAAACAGTAATCGGTGATCGGTTCAGTAGGTAAGTAAGTAGTGATCATTTAAGAAGTATACCGATTCGCGGGACTATACAAGTCCTAACTTCATACTTACCAACTAAACCGATTACCGATTACCGATCTTCCCATCCATTCCAGCATCCCCTCAACACTTTCACTGGTGTTTTTCGCAATAGATTAATAAGCCAGTTGTACAGCAAATCAAAAAGGGCGTTGCGATTTATTTTCAGATAATTTTCGCATCTTTAGACAGCTTCTGAGATACCATGGCAATGTAAAATTGTCCATTGCAGATATTCATGGACGCTATGTGATAAGTAAAGATTTAATTAGCTCTGGGTCATGTCTGATCAACGTTTCGAATTGGCAGCCTGGGATATACATTGCGACCATGCAGACTGACTCAGGTCTGATGATCTTGGAGGTATGCGACTGTACACCATGGAGATTCCTCATGCAGGGATCCATTTTTACACAATTTTATACGCAAATGGGACGATCGACCGGGGTAAGATCATTGTAGCTGAAAAAGGATGAAGCGTACAGATATCATATCAAGGATGGCGCTCTGTTGCGCCATCCTCTTTCACTTTAGCACATTGAAGTGCCAGACTTCTTTCAATAAACACTATCATTTTGGTCTGGGTTACATTCAGACAGGAGGAGTCGTGTCGACTGATGATGGGTATGTCTATGTCGGGCAATGCATCGATACTACGTTGTTTCTCTTCCATTGGATCATTGGCAAAGTGGACCTCGATGGTGAGCCACTATGCCATCGTATTTCTCAGTCAGGAAATATTCAGGTGTTTACCTCCTCCGAGGTGTTAGAAATGCCAAACGGTAACTACCTTACAATGGGAAATGACAGCATGAAAAATGTATTTGCCCTGGTCTTTGATGATCAATGCGAGATAGTTCAATCCAGGAGTTATAAAACGTATAACCCGGAGGAAGAAATCAAATCAATTGGGATCAGCAGTCTTAAGCGAACCGCGGATGAGGGTTATGTAGCAATTGGAAGTATGGTTAATGCCAATGATGATCAAAGAGGAGCTATATTCAAATTTGATAGAGACTTAAATCTCGTTTGGCAGAGGTATTATGGTTCAGTGTACCGCACGTTATTCGGGCAGGTTCTACCATTAGAGAACAATGATCTCATTGTTTTCGGAAGGGAAGATGATATATCCCTCTTTGGGCATGACTTTACTGCCCGCCTCGTCATGATAGAATACTCTGAAGATGGTATTATTGAAAAGATTGAAAAGAGTGAAAAGCAATATTTGCGCAATGGGTATTATGGTGTAACGTTTGCACCAGATGGAGTTAGTTTTATTACCTCAGCATGTCTTGGTAAGGAGGAGAGGTACGCATCCTTTCCAGATTCATTATCTTATCTTACTTATAAAAACACCGTGCAGAAGATGGATTCTGAACTTCAGCTCATCTGGGAAATTCAGATAGGACATCATGACTGGGATCCAAATGTGTTTTATGCGAATCACGTTGTGGCTTCAGATGATGAAGGCATTGTAGCGGTTGGTCATACATTTATTCATCGGACGGATTCCATCCCTGATTATCAATATGGAGTGATATCCAAGGTGGGTTGGGATGGAGATAGTATCTGGTCGCGTCTGCTTATGACTGATACACTCTACAGGGCTGACCATTACATTTTCAACATGGACAATGCCAGGGACGGAGGGTACATCATTAATGGTATGGCTAATTGGCAGGAAGGATGGCCACCAATCATTGATCAGCACCTCTGGCTCGTAAAGACTGATGAATTTGGATGCATTGTACCCGGGTGTCATCTCATCTCCTCGCTTCCTCCCGATCTGAGAGAGTCGCATGAGATACTTTTGTATCCTAATCCGGCCTCAACTGAAGCGCATGTCTATGTCAATTCTCAACATACAAAACCGGAAACTACTTTTATACTCACAGATTTAATGGGCCACGTCATGTATTCCATTCCGCATCTCGTAAATGATGTGACTTATTCTCTGAATATAAACGATTGGCCGGCAGGGCAATACTATGTCCAAATCTGTGAGGGTAATCAGGTTGTTGCAATTAAGCAGCTTGTGATAGTTAGATGAAATGTAGATTGAATTCCCTCAACCTCTAACCATCTCCTGCTCCATCCCCATCCAATCCATCGCCGTCCCACTCAACAGCATCTCCTTCGTGTGATCGCTATACGGCATTGACTCTATCAATGCTCCCGGCTTGCTCTCGCCCAATGGAAATGGATAGTCACTACCGAGTGCGATACGATCAGCACCCATGAGGTCCACGAGATAGTCGAGGATGCGTGCATCATGCACGAGTGAGTCGATATAAAACCGGCCGAGATAGCTGCGCGGATTTTTGTCATTATCTATTGCACAGAGATCTGGTCTCATCTTGAAGCCATGCTCTATCCTGCTGATCGTAGCCGGGAATGATCCTCCGCCATGCGCGAAGGCAACTTTGAGATTCGGTAATCTCTCAAATACTCCACCGAAGATCATCGAACAGATCGCAAGCGACGTTTCTGCCGGCATACCCACAAGCCAGGGAAGCCAATAGCGTTCCATCCGTTCCCTTCCCATCATCTCCCAGGGATGCACGAAGAGCGATGCACCTTCCCTGACACATGCCTCAAAGAAGGGAAAGAGCTCTGGAGCATTGAGATTCCAGTCATTGACATGCGAACCGATCTGGATACCCACCATCCCAAGATCATGGATGCATCGCTCCATTTCCTGAATCGCGAGTTCTGGATTCTGTAACGGAACAGTGCCGATGCCGATAAAGCGTTTCGGATGCCGGCTCACCACTTCTGCCATGAAGTCATTGAAATACCGCGAGGTTTCAAGAGCATCCTGCGGTTTGGCCCAATAGTAAAACAGGATAGGCACAATGGACAATACCTGTACATGCACATTGTCTCTGTCGCACTCTTCGAGACGCACTGCCGTATCCCAACAATTGGACTGCACCTCCCGGAAGAATTTATCACCGATCATCATCCTTGCAGCACACGGGCCGCAATCCTCGAGATGGATATACCTCTTGTCTCCAAATTTATCCGCCCATTTCGGAATGTCCCGGGGCATGATGTGTGTGTGGATGTCGATTTTCAAAACTGTTTAATGTTTAATGTTTAGTCACAAGGTTACTGTAATTAATCAATCAATTAATCATCATCCATCATTCATCACCCATCACCCATCATTCATCATCCATCACTCATCATTCATGGAATAACAAGCTTGAATGCCTTCGGAATACAGTGGATCGTCACAGGCGAATATCCGAGGAATTCGCCATCCGCTTCAAT
>DATDQA010000073.1:0-14408 GCA_035292505.1 Saprospiraceae bacterium
AGAGGATTCTTTAATAATGATAACTCTACCTACACGATGGGCATTGCCCTGAGTCAGACGCCGTCCTTTGCACAGCTTTCCGCTGATGAGAATGGCAACTACCCTGCAAATCCATATGCTGGATCGAATTTTCTTGAGACAGCAGATAGAATCACCAACAATGAAGAAGTAAATCGGTTCCTTGGCGGTGGTACTGTAACTGCAAAGCTCTTTACAACTGGTTCCACGAGTTTGAAACTGATCCTGAATGGTGGCGTAGACTATTACAACCTCAACACGACAGCACTATTTCCAAACAGCCTGCAGTTTGAACGGGGTGGAAATCACTTAAACGGGGTATCAATACAAGGAGCTACCAAAAATTTGAATACGAATGTCTCTACATTCCTCGTGCTCTCGCACTTCTTCACAAACGGGTTGTCTTCACGGACACAATTTGGGGTAACTCAGCAGAACTTTGACCAGAATACGATACTCGGTGAAGCTTCGAATTTGATTGGTTCACAAACGAATCTCGATCAGGCGGGGACACGCAATGTCACACAAGACAGGTTGATCCAGGAAGACAAAGGGTTCTTCGCACAGGAAGAATTGAACTGGAAAGACAGATTGATCGCTACTATAGGTGTCCGAGGTGACAAATCTTCCAATAATGGTGATGTAGACAAGCTCTACTATTATCCGAAAGCATCGCTGGCGGTGAATCTACACGAGTTTGACTTGTTTGAGGGTGATGCATTGAGCCAGTTGAAATTGCGTATCGCGTATGGGCAATCCGGGAACTTCGCGAAGTTCGGCTCTAAGTTCACCTCGTTCGAAAGTGGCATTGTCGGTGGTAATCCTGGGATTGAAATTGATGAATTGCAGGGAAATGCAGAAGTCGCTCCGGAGCGTCAGAAAGAACTTGAGTTTGGACTTGATATAGGTCTGATGAACAATCGCGTTCTTTTCGATGCGACATATTATATCAAGTCTGTCGAGGATCTTCTACTTGAGGCAAATGTACCTACGTCATCCGGATTTGAAAGGAAGGTGACCAATGCTGCATCTCTGGAAAACAAAGGGATAGAGATCGGGGTAGATTTTCAGGCAGTACGGTCTAGTGATTTTGAATGGAATACACGCCTGAGCTGGTGGATGAATGATGCGGAAGTCACGGAATTACTCGTGCCTTCTTATACCACGGGTGGATTTGCGGATTTCCTTGGCCAATTCAGAATTAAGGAAGGCCATAGCCCGACAGAGATCATCGGTGTTGGACCCGATCCGGATGAAGACGGTCTCGTTGTTTTTGGCGATGCTGAACCGGATTTCCAGATGTCATTTTTCAACACGCTACGTTGGAAGAGTTTTGATCTTGCCTTTTTGTGGCATTGGAAAAAAGGAGGTGAAGCCGTCAATCTTTCCGGATTGCTCTTCGATCTTGGTCAGACTACACATGACTATGATGATTTCACTCTTGATCCGACAGGACAAACTTCCAATGGAGAGTATCGGGTAAACAATGTCGGTGTGAACAGTGAACCCTACATTGAAGACGCCGGCTATATCAGGTTGCGTGAAATCGGGTTGTATTATTCGCTTCCGAAATCGTTATTCAATGACGTTGTGCAGCTCAAGGTCGGATTCTCCGGAACCAACCTGCTCAATTTCTTTGATTACAATAGCTATGATCCTGAGGTCTCAAACTTCGGATCTGATGGGCTTTCGACTCAGGTAGAGGTCAATCCTTTCCCGTCTGCAAAGCGATTCGATTTTCATGTGATTGCTGAATTCTAATGGTTGCACTTAAATTAACATTGAAATCATGAAATACTCAATATTTAATTTCAAATCACTCATCATCGCATTTACTGCAACCGCCTTGTTAGGCATTTCAGCATGCGAAATTGATGATATCGCGGATCCAAATGGTCCGAGCCTTGAGGGTGTACTCACCAATGCCTCGCGCAGTGACCTCTCTCTCCTGGTCACAGGGACTGAATCGCTAATGAGACAGGATCTCAACTTCTATTACTACACTACGGGTATTATCGGACGCGACTGGTATTATTTCACAGGTGCCGACCCCAGGTTTACAGGCGAATTACTCGGAAGAGAAAATTCAGTACTGGATCCGGCAGGATTTTATGGTACGCGCCCTTATCAGGGCAGATACAGAACTATCAAGAACTGCAATATCCTTATCCAGGCTGTGGAGAATAATTCGCAACGACTCAGTCTGACAGAGGGAGAAATTGGAGGCTTTTTAGCATTCGCTCAGGCAATTCAAGCGCATGAATTGCTCATTGCTCTCAATCTACAATATCAGAATGGGATCAGATTGGATGTTTCTGATCCGGATAACCTCGGTCCATTTGTTTCTTATACTGAAGGACTCACTGGTATCCGCAGTCTGCTTGAATCTGCAATAGATCATTTGGGCCATGTCGGATCTGATTTTCCATTTGCCCTGTCCCCTGGCTTCGCAGGATTTGACACTCCGGCTGCGTTCGGCCAATTTGTTAATGGGCTCGCGGCCCGCGTCGCATTGTACCAGGGTGATAAAGCTGCTGCCAGAAGCTTTCTTCAGCAGTCATTTATCGACCCTGCAGGAGACCTTGGGGCTGGTCCCGCGCGCTTTTATTCTACTGCCAGTGGTGAGCTGATCAACCAGATATATGAAAGCCCGAATCAATCCGAAGCATTAGTGGCTCATTCGGACTGGGTGGCAGATCTTGAAGCAGGTGATGACAGAGCTTCTAAAATCGCAGCTCGCGATCCGATTTCTCTCGACGGCCTTTCCGGTGACTACGATGTCGTTGTGTTTGCTTCATTGTCTTCGCCGATACATATGATCCGCAATGAGGAACTAGTCCTCATTCGTGCCGAAGCCAGCATCGGATCAGACAACAATGCTGCAGTCAATGATATCAATGCCATCAGAACTGCACACGGCCTTGGCAACTATGCAGGCGCCACAGATGACGCTTCCCTGGTCAATGAAGTATTGCACCAAAGACGTTATTCACTGTATGCTGAAGGACATCGTTGGATAGATATGAGGAGACATGGAAGGTTAGGCGAACTTGCCATCGATCGTCCAGGTGATGATGTGTGGGAGCAAATGCCCCGTCCCGTTTCAGAGGTAGATTGATACTGTACAATTAAACTGGTTAAAAACAAACCCGTGGGGCAATCTCCACGGGTTTGTTTTTTTTACAATCAACTGTACTGTTTATATCTACTTTTTGATACGGCCTTCGGATTCTCCAAAGTGTATGTTGAAGCAAGTCATCAGGAGATATTGAAGTAAGTGATGCAAAAAAAAGGTAAAGCCGGTGAAATCGGTAAAGCAGGTAAAACCGGTTTCCTCTGCTTCTTCACAGCCACTTCAGTGTAAAATCAATCAACCTCTGTTTTGCTTTCGTGTATGGAGGATGCAACCAGTCAAGTGGAGTAAAAGGCCATGTCTGTTTGTAAATACCACGTGCATTTGAGAAGGCCAGGAATCCAGCATAGCCATGGCTCTTTCCGATCCCACTATGATTGACTCCACCAAAAGGTAAATTCGGATTATAGTAGTTCAGTGCGCAATGATTGATACAACTCCCACCTGCACGTGTGCCTTCCATGAGTTCTTTGATGGCCTTTCCATGACCAAACACATATAAGCCAAGAGGTCTTTCGATACTTTGAATCAATGCAATCGCCTGCTCCGTTTTTAGGTAAGGGATCACTGGAAGGATCGGACCAAAAATTTCTTTCTTCATGATACGTGTTGAGCGCGGGACATGGCTCAGGATAGTAGGAAGAAGTTTGCATGTACCCGGGACTATCTCTCCACCCGTGACAATCCGCGCTCCTCGTTCAATTGCATCTTCCAGGAAAGCCTGCATCCTTGACAAGTGATGTTGGTGGATAATACCGCAATAGTCAGACTCTATGTGTGCAGAAGTAGGGTAAAAGGCTTCAACTGTCTGGCGCATTGCTTCGATCAACGCGTCATGTTGACTCTGATGCACCAATACATAGTCCGGTGCAATACATGTTTGACCAGCGTTGACAAACTTGGTATGGACGATGCGTTTGGCAGCACGTTCAATATTAGCGGTGGCATCGATGACAACAGGACATTTGCCTCCCAGCTCCAAAGTCACCGAAGCAAGTGTTTTTGCTGCGGCAGCCATGACAATTTTTCCTGTATGAGAACTTCCTGTGAAAAAAATATGATGAAATGGCATTGCCAGAAGTTGCTGTGACACATGTGCATCACCTTCGACAATCGCTACAATGTCTTTGGGATACATGGATTCCAACATTTCCTTCATCAACGCACTTGCATGTGGTGTATATTCGGAAGGTTTTACGATTGCTGTACATCCTGCAGCGAGCGCACTCACCAATGGGCCAAGGGTAAGATTGAACGGATAATTCCATGGCGAAATCAGCAGACATACACCCTTTGCTTCATGCAAGACATAAGCGCGTGAGCCAAAAAATGCTAACGGCGTGGAAACGTGCTGAGGCTTCATCCAACGACGCAGGTGTTGGCGCGCATAGCGTATTTCACGGAGTACATAATAGATATCAACAAGATCCACTTCCGGCGGTGGTTTACCAAAGTCTTTATACAATGCCTGATGAATCCGTGGCCTCCAGGTGAACAAAGCCATTTCCAGTTGATTCAATAATGCAATACGTTCACGGGCTGACGTCTTACCAGCTTCAGGATAATGTAGCATTTGCGCGTTGAAAAGCGCATGCAGACTTTCATCAGTGATGGGAGAATTGGCAATCGTTGTTGTCATATGACCAAGTTATATCAAATTTAATCGTAGATCGGGCGCACTCTCTTTTCAATTTGACACTACACATAGAGTTTTGTCATTCCGAGCAGCCTGCCCTGAGCAAGTCGAAGGGCAGTGAGTCGAGGAATGCAAACGACCCATGAAACTCCTTCCCGCGAGTTTGTGATGACGCGTCTTCACAAACTCGCGGGAAGTATTCGGTATCACAACCACATTCCTCGACTCGTCGTTGTACTCCTCGCCCGGAATGACAAAAATCCAAGTTCTCTGTGCATTTTGTGATCCACACCCCCTGTTGAAAGGCAATATCCCTTCGGTCAAAAATGTTACTTTGCCAGATCAATACATACCGATGGAATCTGCGTCGCAAGCGTTAAAAACGATAAAAGGTGGTGGTTATATCATCACCAGTCAGGAGCCGCAGGAGGTGTTTATTCCTGAAGATTTTTCACAGGAACAGGAAATGATACGCCAGCTATGTCATGATTTCCTGGCTGAAGCGGGAAATGACATTCATGATTTGACGAAACAAGTGGCATTGATGGAAAAAGCCGGCGCTCTCGGATTGCTTGGAGCCCACATCCCTGAAGAATATGGTGGTACACTACTTGATACAAACACCAATTCACTCATCGCCGAAGAACTTGGACGTGGCGGCGGATCTTTCGATACCACTTTCGCTGCACACATCGGGATTGGGATGCTGCCGATTCTCTATTTCGGGACTGAAGCACAAAGACAACAATATCTTCCTGGCTTATGCAATGGGACATTGAAGGCAGCATATTGTCTCACGGAGCCCGGATCAGGATCGGATGCGCTTGCTGCAAAGACACGTGCAGATCTTTCAGCTGATGGCAAGAGCTATCTTTTCAACGGGCAGAAAATGTGGATTTCAAATGCCGGGTTTGCTGATGTCTTTATTGTATTTGCGAAAATCGACGGGACACAATTCACCGGATTTATTGTGGATGCGCACACGCCGGGTATTACACTCGGTGAAGAAGAGCATAAACTTGGGATCAAGGGATCATCTACGCGACAGGTGTTTTTTGAAAATGTACAGGTACCTGTCACCAATCTCCTGGGAGAAGCAGGTAAAGGACATTTGATAGCGTTCAACGCTCTGAACATCGGAAGATTCAAACTCGGCGTGATGACCATGGGCGGATGTAAACTGGCGATTGACAAAAGCGTCAAATATGCAAATGAGCGTATTCAGTTTGGAAAACCGATTTCATCATTTGGTGCAATTCAATACAAGCTGGCGCAGCAGATCGTGCTTACCTATGCACTGGAATCTGCATGCTATCGTGTGTCGCATTTCATGCAGCAGAAAAAAGAGGCATTGAGTGCTCAAGGGATGTCCTACTCTGAGGCCATGTTACAAAGTGCGAAGGAGTATGCGGTGGAATGTGCTATCATCAAGGTAGCAGGATCGGAAGCATTGGATTATGTCGTCGATGAGTTTCTACAGATTCATGGAGGATATGGATTCTCTGAGGAATATCCGGCTGCGCGCGCATATCGGGACGCCCGTATCAACAGGATCTACGAAGGCACGAATGAGATCAACCGCTTGCTGATGGTTGATCAGATCATCAAGCGCGCCTTCAAAGGAGAACTCGATCTCGTTGGGCCTGCCTGGGCTGTGCAAAAAGAATTGACACAGATGCCGGACAGAACGGAGCCGGAAGGAGAGTTCGGCTACGAACAAAAAGCAATCACGGATTTCAAGAAGATACTGCTGATGGTTGCTGGTGCTGCAGCGAAGTACCAAATGGATGGGAAGCACGATCTGAACAATGAGCAACAGATCGTGATAGGTATTGCTGATATAGCCATTGATACTTTTTTTGCCGAATCTCTGTGCCTGAGGGTTCAGAAACTTGCATCAGGGAACTATCCGAAAGATACTTCTGTACCCAAAGCGATTTTAAAACTTGCCTTGCATGATGCCCAGTCACGTATTGCGAAATGGGGTAGTGATGCACTCACATCATTTGCAACAGGCGACGAACTCACGATTATGCTCAAAGGTGTCGCACGCTTTTCAAAGTATCCTGTGCAGAATGTGAAGGAATTAAGGAACTCCATTGCGAAGGCGTGTATTGATAGGAATGCATATCCTTTGTAGAGAAAGCATCTGGCTTTTGGCAACTGGCTTCTGGCTTAGCTTAAATAAAAAGTGTAAGACTGAGGGATAGAGCGCAAGCATTATCTTTAGGATTCACAATTGATAAATATGTCAACCTTCGCACAAGACAGAGCCGAGAAATATCATCAGTACAGAGAGCTGATCGTCGGTGATATCGCCATCCGGCATGCCATTCCGCGTATGCCAGAAGATGAGTTTCTTGAATTCTGCATGCACAACCCAGATCTGCACATCGAACAAGACAAGTACGGAAACATTCTCATCATGAGCCCATTATCATTATTTGCTGGAAATCTTGAAAATGAGATTAACACCGATTTGACACTCTGGAGTAGAAAAACTCAACTTGGTAAATCTTACAGCCCATCAACGTTGTTCATCTTACCTGATGGTGAAAAACGCATGCCTGATGCCGCATGGATTTCCAACGAAAAAATTTCGCTTTTGTCTGAAAAAGAGCGCAATTCTTTTGCACATATTGTGCCAGATTTCATTGTTGAATTAAAAAGTCCATCTGATAGACCTGCAGATGTAGACAAGAAAATCCGCACTGTCTGGATTGCAAACGGTGTACAGATGGCATGGTACATCGATCCGGATGAACAAGTCAGTAAGGTATATCTGGCGGATGGTACCGTGCAGGTGATTCAAGGATTTGATAAAGTACTTTTCGGTGGGAATGTATTACCAGGTTTTGAATTTCACCTTTCAGTGCTCCTTATTTAGAATCAACTATTTGTTGACGTATTCAATTTTCTGCAATCCTCATTCCTGCATGTTCTACGCTCAAAAGGAAAATGCAGATTTCTCCAATGCTTCTATCTTCGCAACATGAATGCATCTGTTGTTTGGATAGGAGTTCGACCTGAACACAAAGCTCCGGTACAATCAAGAACATCTGTCTATGCCGATCAAAACGATGGCCTTTCCGGTGATCATGAGACAAAACCATATCGACAGATGACGCTCATCTCAAAAGAACTCCTGGATGAGGTTGCATTACATCTTGGAGTTTCCGCTGTAGACCCAGCCAAGACGAGGCGGAATATTCTGATTGCAGGACTCGATTTCACACTTGAGAATGGTACACGGCTCAGAATTGGAAAAGCGTTGGTCGAAATCACAGGTCCTTGCCTGCCTTGCAGTAGGATGGATGAAACCATGGGAGAAGGCGGTAGGGCTGCTATGGCCGATGCCGGCGGACTCACAGCGCGCATACTGAGTTCTGGCCAGATCTCAATTGGCGATCACGTAGAATTCATGCGGGAATCCGCCACGATGCAGACCGTCACAGTGCACTCTTAGGTTCTTCCTTTTTTCTCCAACTGCGACCTGCCTTTCTTCTTCCTGAGACGCGAAGATTTTTACACATGTTTAAAGAATTTATTACAATTTCTTTAATACATTGTTGTCCTAAATCTTCACCTATGAAACGTCTCAACCTCTTTTCACTCCTTTTTTGCGCAGTCGCTACCGTGGCATTTGGGCAAGTGACCACAGCATCTCTTGCCGGATTGGTCTTAGATCGGAACGGCGATCCACTCGTCGGTGCAACTGTGCTCGCGGTGCACGGACCTTCCGGAACTCAGTATGGTACCACGACGCGCGATGACGGCGCTTTTACCATCCCCAATATGCGGGTGGGTGGTCCTTATTACGTTGAAACAAGCTATATAGGATTTAAGACAGAGAGGGCTGAAAATGTATACCTGACACTTGGGCAGAAAGTCAACCTCGATTTTGGGCTCGAAAGCGAATCCCTCCTCATCGATGAGGTAGTGATCAGTGCGAATCAAAGTGATGTCATCAACCGCGATCGGACAGGCGCGGAGACAAATATTACTTCTGATCAGCTTAGTCGACTGCCAACCATTACAAGATCGGCGTCTGATTTTACTCGACTCACGCCGGCATCTGACGGCAATTCATTTGCGGGACGCAATGACCAGTTCAACAATTTCTCGCTCGATGGGGCGATCTTCAATAATCCTTTTGGACTGGATGCAGCAACTCCGGGTGGTCAGACAGAAGCGCAACCCATCTCTCTGGATGCGATTGACCAGATCAATGTTGCCCTGGCACCTTTTGATGTGACACAGGGTGGGTTTACAGGTGCTGCCGTAAATGCAGTCACAAAATCTGGTACCAATACTTTCACGGGTACTGTATTCGGCTTTTTCCGAAATGATGATCTCACCGGTCAGAAAGTCGGGGATATCGAATTGGTGGAAAGTGGATTGAATCAACTGCAATATGGCTTAAGTGTTGGCGGGCCTATTATCAAGAACAAACTCTTCTTCTTCGTGAATGCTGAGATAGATAATCGCGAAGATCTTGGTACGACATGGGTGCCGAGAGGATCTTCAACAGCCGGCAACCTGTCGCGGGTTGCCTTTGCGGATATGCAAGCTGTTGCTGATGTATTGAGAAACAGGTTCGGATATGATTCCGGTTTGTTTGACAACTATGTACATGAAACGAACAGCACCAAAGGAATTCTGAAATTTGACTGGGCGATAAATCAAAAGCACACACTCACAGCAACCGGTAATTTTCTGGACGCCAACAAGGACAAACCGGCACACCCTTCTGCAATTGGAAGAAGAGGTCCTGACTTTACCACTCTGCAAATGCAGAATTCCGGATATGAGATCACGAATAAGATCTATTCAGGTATTGTCGAGTTACGTTCCTTGTTTGGAAACAAGCTTTCAAACAAAATCCGTGTAGGCTATACATCATTCGTCGATAGCAGAAACCCGTTCTCTGAACCGTTTCCTGTTGTGAATATTGATAAAGACGGAATCCGGTATATCGTAGCAGGCCATGAGCCATTCTCTATTCATAACAGGTTAGATCAACGCGTATTACAGTTCACGGACAACCTTAATATCTATTCGGGGGATCACACCTTTACCGTAGGGACGAGTTTTGAAAAGTTCTCATTCGACAACTCATTCAACCTGAACGCGTATGGAGGCACTTTCGGTCCATTACCAGGTGCAAGTAGTGTGCAGGCATTTGTGGATTCGGTCAATGCAGGTGCATTGGATGCGACAGTTGACGCTGCTCTTGCCTTGTTTGAGCGTAATGGTGGCGACGATGGTCCCGAAGGTCCAGCAACAATTGCGGATCCGGGATGGGCTCTTGCACAAGTGAATATCGGACAGTGGGCTGTCTATGCACAAGATGAATGGCAGGCAACGGATAATATTGCTGTCACATTTGGCGTACGTATGGACTTGCCACTCTATTTCAATACGGATGAATTAATCCAGGAGAATATCAACAGGCAATGCTGCTATGCACCGGAGATCACGTGGTATGATGAAAACGGTAATGGACAACAATTCGATAATACAGTATTACCGGATGTGACTCCTCTCATCTCTCCACGTCTGGGTTTTAACTGGAATGTCAAAGGCACTGGCATGACACAGGTGCGTGGCGGAACTGGCTTCTTCTCGGGAAGACTCCCTTTTGTATGGATTGGTAATCACGTTGCAAATCCGAACTGGTACTTCTATAACTATACACGTACGGATTTCAAATTTCCACAGGTATGGCGTAGTAATCTTGGCATCGATCATAATATTGGTTCTTCAGGATGGATCGGCACAGTGGACCTTATTTATACAGACGATATCAATGCAGCAATGGTCCGCAATTACGGATTGAAGGCACCGAGCGGAACTCTCCAGGGTGTTGACAATCGGCCAATCTACACAGCTGCAGACCATGCCGTCTTCGAAGGTTTTGGATTTCCAATTCCTGTAAACGCATATGTTTTCACGAACACCGATATAGGTCATTCATTCAATGCCAGTGCACAGCTGCGGAAAGATTTCGGTGATGCAGACGCACATCTCATGCTGGGATATAACTATCTCAATGCAGAGGATGCTACCTCTATCGAAGCGGAGATTTCCAGCGATGCCTATGATCGGAATCCTGCATTCGGCAATGTCAATCAAGCCGTTTCGTCTACTTCGCTCTATGGCATGAAGCACCGGATCATCGGTTCTTTTGATAAAAAATGGACCTATGGTCGTGACGATAAGATGAGTACTACGTTCGCGACCTTCTTTCAATATGCGCTTGGAGGGACAACGCAGAATGATAATGTCGCTGATTTCAGATTCAGCTATACGTATGCCGGAGATATCAATAACGATGGCGCACCCGGTTCGGGCCTTAACGATTTGATCTATATCCCTACGGAAGACGAAATCTTCAATGAGATGCAATTTGTCAGTCCTACCGCACGCCTCGCCTTTGCTCAATATGTCGCGCAGGATGAATATCTGAATAGTCATCGCGGTCAGTATGCAGAGAAGTATGCTGTGCTCGCGCCATGGTATTCGCAATGGGATGTGCGTATTGTGCAGGACTTTGCCTTCAATGCCGGTGCAAAGCCAAACCATGTACAAGTGAGTCTCGACATTCTCAACTTCGGAAATCTCCTTAGTTCAGATTGGGGGGTCAAGGAATTGCCAAACAATACGCAGCCAATCGGCGTAACAGTTGATGCAAATGGTGTCCCTACTTATTCATTCGATGCGAATTTGCAGGAGACATTCTCTAATGATCTCGGACTACAATCACGTTGGCAGGCGCAGGTGGGATTGAGGTATATCTTCTAATGGTCAGCGACCAACGGTTAATGGCTAACGGTAAAGGGAAACGAGCTACGATTCACAGTTGAGTATTTGAAATATTTAACCGTTGAATCTGCTCCAAAAAGTGCTTCACTGCCTCCTGACCCCCTAAAGGTGGAACCGCCGCCCGCGTAATACATTGAAATTCAATGCGTGTGGACTTCCCCTTCAGGGGATCGAGGGGTGAGCATGGGTAAAAGATGACTTTTCGGAGTGGACTCACCGTTTATCTTTTTATCCGTTTACCGTTATGCAACGAAAGGTCCTTATCGGAATTCTCCTTTCAGTATTGATTATCCTACTGGCATTGCTTGTATGGCGGAAGGATCATGGAATGTCTCAGGTACAACGCGATATCTCAGAGTCACTGGAGAGAGCAAAGGCGCTCAAAGCAAAAAGAGACTCGGTTGCGAGACTAGTAGAAGAAAAGAGGTTTAAGAAAACAGGATATGCAGAAGAAATTGAGAATGCAGAGAAAAAGGAGGAACTGGAGAAAGTTGCTCAAAATCCGGTTCCGCAAAGCAAACACGAGACGTCCGTAAATTCTAACACAACTGCGTCTGATGTTGCAGTTACCATAGTTTCAGGAGGATCTGCTTCAATACCAGTTGAGCGTTTCTTCACGACAAACGCGATGGATGGATTGACACCACTTGGAAAACAAACGGTTTTTAAAGTTGGTGATCCGGTCTTTGCCTATGCGGGTATCCATGCACCACAAGCAGAACAAGTAAGGCTTGAATGGATTGATCCTTCTGGCAAACTATTACCGCCATCTGAGTATGTCGATATTCAAAGCAATACCGGTGTAAACGGCTATCGGATTTATAAACAACGGCAATTTCAGAAGGAGGGAAAATATGAGGTACGATTGTACAATGGATCAGGCGAACTGATCGGAAAGACGGAGTTTACGATTTCCGGTGATTATTGAAGAGAAGCTTTACAGAGGTGTTTAATAACGGATAAATCAAAATAGGCTCATCGCCAAGATGCGTACCTCAATTGGATTTATTGTTCTTTTGCCTTGACGCAAAAGAACCAATGCCAAAGGCATGCCCTTGGCAAAAGTCAAGGCTATGAATGCCCGCCTGAACCGGACGGGCAGGCTTGACTAACTGCGAGTAAGCTTGCTCTTCTGCCCGCGATCAGAGCCGTTCGGCGATCTTGGCTTACTCATTTTCTTTTGATCCTTCCTTCGCCTCACTTCGCTGATCGCTTCAAGCCCACCCGCGCTAACTCGCAGTGCCAAAGGCATCCCTTTGGGATAAGTCAACCCTTCAAGGCCGTTCTTACCAATAAACTGTTCTCCAAATCTTTACAAGAAAATCTTATATACTCAGAGCTTGCTCCATTGATAGTAGAACCACACTTCTTACCTCGCGTTTTGTGACGCTCTTACGAAGTCAAACAGTTTTTTACATAATCAGTCTTGCTTTCAACTCGTGATTTATCTGCATGTCCATCAGGTACGCATTTTTACGATGAACCTCAAAAAATGGAGAGGCGAACCCGTGTATTCCCCTGGCTTGCGTGCCTTCATCAGTGAGTCAGTAAGATTTTGTGAGTTCCGAGCATTCGATTTTTGGTATCGATGACTTTCAGAAAATAAATGCCTTCATCAATGATTCCCGCAGGGATGAAATTGGAATCTTGTTCAGTGCATGAAATAATCAGCAGAGACCTGCCAGACAAATCAAGAATTTGTAATTGATAGCAACTGTGGTCAGGTATCACAACATACCATCCTGATTCCGCCGGATTAGGAAAAACAGCAATCGTGTTTTCAATCAATTCATCATGTGTCGACGTCGTTCCATTATTTCGGAACAAAAAGATCAGATCCGCTTCCTCATCAATTCCCGTCATATCCAGATCACCATCATTTTCCCTATCGTGGAATGTCGCACAGGATCCCGCATCTTCCGAGTTGAGTATTCTTCGATTGATAAAGGTGCCATTACCGTCGTTCTCCCAATACGTCCAGTTGCTGCCGGCATAATTACTTGTCATAAGATCGAGATCAGCATCTCCATCGAGGTCACCAAGATCGATTGCAATCGGAAAACTACCTGTCGGATATGTTGTCGACGACGAAAGTCCTCCTGCGCCATCTCCAAAAATGACACCGACATTGCTGGATTGAGAATTCACCACAGCAACATCCACATTGCCATCGCCATTCACATCTCCTACGGCTACCATCCAGGAGCCACTACCTCCTGCACTTGTTTTTTCTGAAAAATCAAATCCTCCATTGCCATCGCCGAGGAGCAGACTGATCTCACCACTTGAATGTGCTCCGACAAAGAGATCAAGAATACCATCACCATTTGCATCGGCTGTTGCACAAGCTGTCTCCCCTGTACTATTTGCGTCGATGATCACGGGTGGAGCAAATGAGCCATCGCCCAGGTTGTGCAGGACTGCCACGCTATTGCCTGTACGATTTGTTGTGACAATATCCATGTCGCCATTTCCGTCTATATCTGCTACGGCAAGTCCGCGAACCCCTGAGTCCGCCTCATAATTTCTCACAGAAAAGAATCCACCGGTACCATTTCCAAGAAAAACGGTAATGCTATCTCCTGTAGAATTCCCAACGGCAAGATCAAGGCGGCCATCGGCATTGAAGTCGGCGCTCTCGTTTGTACTCGGTCGTGAACCATTGGGAATGGGATAGATGTGAAAGTCAGAATAGTTGCCGGCTCCGTCATTGATAAATACGCGACAATCGTTGGATATCTCATTCGGCACAAAAAAATCTGAAAACCCATCGTGATTGAGATCCGCCCCATGCGC